>JAIRZQ010000036.1 GCA_031267135.1 Prevotellaceae bacterium | reverse complement strand
GAACCGACACTTTTTGATTAGAGGGGGCTTGTACATTAAAAAAACACTACTCAACCGCAATTTTACAGCCATTGAGCATTGCTTTTTTGCCTATCCCGTTTTTTACCGGACAGTAATATAAAAAAATATATAACTTTGCAGCTTCAAAAAAGGCAAATATCACAATAAAGCAAATATGCAAAATGAATTTAGACGAAAAATATTTTTATATACCCGACTCAACGGATAATATTTCATTCTTAACCGAACAGCTGTTTCGTCAGCAGACGCAGTCGTGGCAAACGGCTGCCGGTAATTACAAGGGACTGGAGAAAATAAAAGTCCGCGAGCTTGGTATCGGCAGAATGCGTTTCTGCATTCAGTACAACCCCGAAAGGATTCGTTCATCGGCGGCAAAGGTTGATGCCGAGTCGATAAGCAAACGCAAGTGCTTCCTTTGTCTGCAGAATCTTCCGGAAGAGCAGCAGTGCATTCCGGTATGCGATGACTTTATTATCCTCGTAAATCCTTATCCCATTTTCCCGAAACATTTGACAATACCCAAACTGCAGCATACAAGCCAGCTGATTGCAAAAAATGCGGGAACAATGTTCGACATGGCTGCGATTTTGACAGGTTATGTAATTTTCTATAACGGTCCGCAATGCGGAGCTTCGGCTCCCGACCATTTACACTTTCAGGCAGGCAGCAAGGGATTCTTGCCTGTGGAAAAGGAGTTTGCCGAAATGAAAAGCCGCTTGCCCGCGCACAGGTATAAAAGCGTTGAAATAAGCTTTGCCACCGATTATCTGCGCCGAATGATAACTCTTCAATCAGACAGCAGAGACTGCCTGATTGAAGCGTTTGAAAAAATATACGGCATACTTGTCGCATTGCAGCCGCACGAACATGAGCCAATGCTGAATATTATCTGTTATGCCGGCAAAGATGAATGGATTATGCACGTTTTCCCGCGCATTAGGCATCGTCCCGCGCAGTTTTTCGCCAGTGGCGAAAGGCAGCTTCTGATAAGTCCTGCGTCTGTCGATTTGGGCGGAGTGCTTATTACTCCACGAAACGAAGATTTTGAAAAAATAACATCAGAGGACATAATCGATATTTTCAATCAGGTAACAGCAGGCAAGGCTGAATTTGAAAAAATAATGCATGAAATAAATAAACTCAAATAATATAATTTATAAAAAATGAAACGAATAAGACTTTTTACATTATTTCTTTGTCTGCTTGCAGTAAGTAATATATTTGCACAGAGCGATATTCAAGGAAAATTATCGGAAATTCCTGAAATTACAAAAATTGAAAAACTGGAATCTGCCGAATTTGACGAAAAATATTTGACATACTTCACACAAAAAATAGATCCGAAAAATGATTCAATCGGAACCTTTGAACAGCGCGTTGTTGTTTTTCATGCCGGATTCGACCGTCCAACGGTGCTTGTAACCGAAGGTTACGGCGGAAGCTATGCCCTGCGCCCGAAATACAGAGAGGAAATTTCACGGCTTTTCAATACCAACATAGTTTTTGTGGAGCATCGATATTTTCTGGAATCGATGCCGAAATACCCGGATTGGCAATATCTGACGGCTGAAAATTCCGCCGAAGACTTGCATGCGGTTTTTACAGTGTTCAAAAAAATATACCCGAAAAAGTGGATTGGCACGGGAATAAGCAAGGGAGGGCAGACTGCCGTCATCTATCGAACGTTTTTTCCCGATGACGTTGACATTTCAGTGCCTTATGTTGCTCCGCTGTGCTATGGTGTTGAAGATGGCAGGCACGAACCTTTTTTGCGTAGCGTATCAACTGCCGAAAACCGCAAAAAAATCGAAGATTTTCAGATGGAAGTATTAAAGCGCCGTAAAAATCTGATGCCTGCATTTGAAAAGTATTGCGCCGAAAAGAAGTACAGTTTCAACCTTTCCCTTGATGAAATTTACGATTACTGTGTACTCGAATACTCATTTGCTTTTTGGCAATGGGGAAGTAATATCGACACTGTTCCGGCTTCTGATGCTTCCGATGAAAATATATTCAAACACTTTATCGGCATAAGCAATCCGTCGTATTTTGGAGAAAGCGGCAATGCTGCGTTTTTTGTGCAGGCTGCACGCGAGCTGGGATATTACGGATATGATATCGAGCCTTTCAAAGAGTATTTATCAATAAAAGACAGCAGGGGATATTTGAAGAAACTGTTTTTACCGCAAACTGCCGGCGCAGTGAATTTTGATGAGCGGCTAAGTAAAAAAATAATCGGCTTTCTCGAAACAAACGACCCCGAAATAATGTTCATATACGGCGAAACAGACCCGTGGAGCGCGGTAGGAGTAACATGGCTCGAAGGTAAGCAGAACGTTAAGGTGTTTATACAGCCCGGCGGAAGCCATCGCACGCGAATATCAACGCTGCCCGAAGCAATGAAAAGCGAAGCAATGGAAACACTTGAAAAATGGCTTGAAGAACAGGTGCATTCGGGAAATGAATAATATGTTGATAGTGACCTTGTAACAGGCTATCATTTCTTGAAAATTTCTTTCCCGCTTTTTTGTCTGCCGCTATTTGATGATAAACTTCTATTGCCTCGCGGTACGTTTTTTTGCCTTTATTTTTGTTTATCTAATTTATAAACGATACCTTAATACATGGCAAAAATATGCCATATACTTAGAATTATTTGAATATCAACAAAATATACTTTCTTTTTATTTGGGAATGACCTTGAAAATTCGTATCTTTACGACTGGTTTCCAATTAGTTGTAATGAAGACGAACAATTTCAAGGTCGAGTACAAAAGTACCCGATTAATTTCAATTTTAAGCCAAAGCC
>JAIRZQ010000125.1 GCA_031267135.1 Prevotellaceae bacterium | reverse complement strand
CCAGGGCTGGCAAACTGTGGGTGGAATGAGCCGTGGGAGGCGCAGCCGACCTAGGCGAATGGAACCCCGGAGCCGCCGCTTGTCGGCGGCGGAGCGTAAACAGTCCTGTTAGGCGACGTAGGGGCGTATTCTATTATCTTTTAACTTTTTCCCCATGAATTAGCTGAATTATATTCCTGTCGTTCAACATTTAAGTTTAATCGTGTGGTGTTTACCCAATTTTTTTGTTCTCCATTTTCGAAATAATCTAAATCAACCATTATTGTTACAAAATGTATGTCATTGATATTTTTTATTCTATTCTTCAATTCATTCCTTTTAATTGATTTTGTTAAAAGAAATTCATTTTGTATTCTCAACATATCTGTTGCATGAACATATTTTATATGATAATTATTTTCTAAATCACAATTGAAATCCATCGTATAATCCCCTATTATTAGATTACATGAATTCATTACAATATTATCAAGTTCTTCTTTAGAGAAAATTTCGATAAATAAATTCAGATATATAATGTCAGATCCCCATAATAAAGTGTTTTGCCAATCAATACGGCCTAAATCCATGTATATGATTTTATTGTCTTCATAAAATTGCAGGATATTATCATTTATTATTCCATTTGTATGGAAGTCCGCTATTTCTTTTTTGTTTTCATGTTCAAATGTTAAATAATAGATAGAATAACAACTTGTAAAAGTGAAAAACACCAAAATTATAAAAAAATATTTAAACCCATTAATCATAAAATGATTATGCCCTATCGTTAATGCTTTGTCAAGTACTTTTTAAATATTTTTCAACCATTTTAGCCCCTATGTCGCATAACGTTTCGGCTGTTTACGACGTTTTGGCGGCCCGTATAAGGGCTTTGCGTAGCAAAGACCAGGGCCGACAAAATGTGGGTGGAGTGAGCCGTGGGAAGAAGCCGTAGGCGACTGACCTAGGCGAACGAAACCCCGAGCCGCCTACTGGCGGCGAAGCGTAAACAGTCCTGTTATGTGCAGTGCGCCCGTACACCGTTATTTATGGATCGCTTTTTGGCTTTATGATGATTGTTTTTATATTGTTTAGAGTATTCGCATTCCATATTTTTACAACATAATCCGATGAAGACGAAATAATTATATTACCAACACTGTTATATAACAGAGAGACTACATTATCATGGGACAACCTTTTTATTTCTTTTTTGCTTGCAGTATCAAAAACAATAATATCATTGTCCAGCGTATAATATAATTGTTTTCCGTCATTGGCGATAGCAACATTGTAAACCCGGCCTTTAACCGGGATAGGGCCTTCATTTCTTGAATAACCGACAATACTATTTGATATGTCCTTCCCTTCATCGTCAGAACCAATATCAATTGCGGAAAAAATTGCGTCGTCATTATCATTTGACGGTATATAATATGCTCCGAATATATCGCCTAACCCGCTTATTGAACGTTCCCGCAATAACGTCCAGCCGGGAACTTTGTAATTTTTTATTGACGCCTCAATTAACGTCTCAGATTCAAATGACAGGCCCAAACGGACTATTAATTCTTCTCCGTCATTAGTAAAAGAAATTTGTTGGACGGGTTGTTTTTCTGTAATTGTCGAGATCAAAGAGCCGTTTTCTATTGCCCACGCTTTTATGGTTTTATCGTCAGAAGCCGATACCAGTATTCTTCCGTCCGGGCTATATGCTAAATCCAAAACATAAAATTGATGTCCGGCAAGCGTTCTAACGGAATTTCCTGATAAAACATCCCATAATTGTATAGTTCCGTCACTAAGACCCGCCGCAAGCTTTTTTCCGTCAGGGCTAAATACCAACGAGTCCACAAACGCGGATTGTGAAAGAAGCGTTTTAAGCAAATTGCCGCTTGCAACATCATACAATTTTATAGGATATGACGATATAACGTTTTCACCCTGCCGTTGCGACAGAATATCTCCGCTTGCGGCCAAATATTTTGCGTCTTTACTTAACGCGACTTTACAGCGCGGTTGCCTGTTTCCTTTAGCGTTGACGAAAACCACAATAACAAAAAACAAAGCCAAAACACATCCAAACTTTTTCATAATATCCTCCAATGATTAACATTTGGTACTTAAATAAACAGTCACAGCAAAACTAGCCTTTATTATTTTATCAAAAAATTTAGGGCGCATTGCGCATAACGTTCCGGCTGTTTACGACGTTTTGGCGGCCCGAATAAGCAAATGCGTAGCATTTGCAGGGCCGACAAAATGTGGGTGAAGTGGAGCGTGGGAGGCGTAGCCGACCTAGCGAAACGGAACCCCGAGCCGCCTACTGGCGGCGAAGCGTAAACAGTCCTGTTATGCGACGTTTGGATTTTTCAATTTTTTCTTTAATTCTAATTAAATCCAACATCTAAATGACAACCGAAAATAACTTCTGTATACACAATAGTCTCGTCCCATTCAGGATGCCCCATTGGTGATAAAACAATTACAGCAAGTCTATTTTCAAAAGGGCTTTTTACATACCAAAATTCTAAACGCTCTGTTATATTATTAAGTAAAAGTGCCGTATCTTGCCAAAATGTGCCAATTTTTTTCTGAATTCCTTGCTCATTTCTTCTAACAAATATATCAATCACGAGGTTGTCTTTTTCTATCCTTCCTGTTTGACCATAACAAATATATTCGCGATTGTCAAATCTATCGCTCGCCCTGTATGGAAATTTGTTAATACTTCCAACTACTGGATCAATATTATAATTTTTAGCTATTTTTGTAATATATTCCTTTATAGTTATTGATTCCGGGACTGAGTATTCACTTCCATGCCATATGGTATTATCATCAACTAAGTTTTGTACAATATAATCTTTTCCAACTTGGGAATGCACCTCATATAATACGTATCCGTTTCTATTCCATCCAAGTATAGTGATATTTACATCAAATAATCTTTGTAGTTCGGAATTAAAATCATAAGTATCATAAGGAATCCCACGTATAGCATTAGCCCATACATTAGATATAAATAGAACAAATATAAAAAATTCAATTGATATTTTCTTGTACATAACAACCTCTTCTTAGAACATTTTATCCTATAATATTTTTATTGTCAATAGTTATTTGTTTATCCAAATGTCGCATAACGTTCCGGCTGTTTGCGACGTTTTGACGGCTGCTTTTTATTCCTTTTCCGATTACCGCTTGTCTCCGATTCCAAATTCGCGCCACGACGATTGCGGCATATCCAGTTTGATGATTTTGCGCGCTTCGCTGGCTTTCTTTGTCAGGTTCGCCATAATGCCGTCAAGCTGTTCGGTTTTTTCCTTGAGTTTGGCTTTGAGCGATTCCTGTTCGTTGTTTAGGATAACAGCCGTATCGATATCGGCTTTCAGGGAATCGGCAAAAACCGTGTCTATTTGCCGTTTCGCCAATACTTCTTGATTGTCGCGAATACCTTTTACCATCACTGTGGTATCGCTAATTGTCTGTGCATACGTTTTTGTACCCATATTTTTTTAATTTAAAGAGTTAAACTTTTTTTTCGCAAAGATATACTTTTTTTTGAAACAGTAATTTTCCCGAAAGGAAAAGGCAGCTTCTTCAGCTCTGTAAGGAGAATGTGCCAGGCAGAGATTCCTTAATCGTAGTTTAAGTCAAGTTTTTTATTCTATAATTGTCCACCCAATTTTAGGTGGTATGGCACATAACATGCAGATATCAAACATTCAGCCTGCAAACAAAAAAAGACATTCTAAATATTTAGAATGTCTTCCTGCTATTAACTGTTAAACTGTAAAAATAAAACTACCAACTGTATTCTTCTTTTTGAGGCTGTTGTTCGGTTGGCTTGCTGTTATCGAGCTTTTCTTCCGGTGCAGGATAATTGGCTGCGTTTCCCGTCAGTTTGTAAGCGGATGCCTGTGGAGTTCGCAAGCCGTTTTTTGCATTTTGCGTATCAATTTCAAACGAAATTTCTTTGCCTTTATAAATTTCGTAATTTTCCCAGCTGAATATATTGGCATCCGGATTGAAAGTAAGCGTTATAAGTCCGGCTTTCATATTAATCTGTAAATATTTTGTTATGGATGCGCCTTCTCCCTTGTCTGCCGCAAGGTTAATAAATCCGCAGTAAAAAGCCTGACCTTTATCCATCAAAATAACGTGCTGTCCGTTACTTGAACCGTCAATTACCTCTTCGAGCATCATGATTACGGGAAAATTTTTAAAATCGGGAACAAAAAAATGAGGTTCATATTTTGTATATTCGTTTGCCTCGCCTGCTCCCCACGCTAAAACTTCCTTTTTATTGGTTATATTCACTACGGCAACTTTTTGCAATTCCGAATTGATAAAAACCTGGTAGCGTCCCGTTGCATACATCATATAATTATCGTAATTGGAATTTGACATTTTTTTGCCCTGCAAATCGGTTAAAGCGTATTTAACCGATACTCCTGTCGTGGACTGTTGTGCTGATGTTAATACAGTTAATGAAAACATCAGCAAAGAAATAATAAAAATCTTTTTCATTGTTCGTATTTTTATATTTATTTTGCAAAATTATAAATTATATAATAAAAATGATTTTTTGAAACATTTATTAACCTTATAAAATAAAAATTCACATATATTATGAAAATATCGAATATGGAATTATGCGACAAGCCTGTTTTTCTGGCTCCGATGGAAGACGTTACCGACCCTTCGTTTCGTTATATTTGCAAATACTTCGGAGCGGATATGATGTACACCGAATTTATTGCTGCCGAAGGTCTTGTTCGCGATGCTGCAAAGTCGGTAGCTAAACTTGATATTTTCGATTACGAGCGTCCAGTCGGCGTGCAGATTTACGGACATGAAATTTCGTCGATGGTCGAGGCTGCCAAACTCGCAGAACAGGCAAATCCTGATGTTATAGATATTAATTTCGGATGTCCGGTACGTAAAATAGCTGCACGCGGCGCCGGTTCGGGAATGATGCTTTTTCCCGACAAAATGATTGAAATGACTCGCCGGATTGTTGATGCCGTTACAATTCCGGTAACGGTTAAAACACGACTGGGCTGGGACGAAAACAGTAAAATAATAGTAGAACTTGCCGAGCGCTTACAGGATGCAGGCATTGCGGCAATAACAATTCACGGGCGCACGCGCTCGCAGCTTTACAAAGGCGAAGCCGACTGGACTCTTATCGGCGAGGTTAAAAAAAATCAGCGAATGCGTATTCCTGTTATTGGCAATGGAGATATTGACAGTCCGCAGAAGGCAAAAAAAATGTTCGACGATTACGGCGTTGATGCAATCATGATTGGCCGCGCAACTTATGGTCAGCCATGGATATTCAAAAGCATAAAGCATTATGTAAAAACAGGCGAATTGCTTGCAGAACCTTCTGTTTCGGAGCGTGTAAGGATTGCAAAAATGCACTTTGGAAAATCACTTGAAGTGAAGGGAGAACGTGTAGGAGTACTTGAAATGCGCAGGCATTTGAGTTGCTATTTTAAAGGTTTGCCCGACTTTAAGGAAACTCGCTTAAAACTGGTTACAGAAAACGAACCCGAAAAAATTATCGAACTGCTCGATTTTATAAATAAATGCTGGGGATAAAAATTTTGATTATATTTGTCTGAAAATATTTACGTATAAAATCATGTTTAGATGTTAAAATTATGATAGAAAAATCGACTTTACAGTTTTTGTCGGATCTAAGCAAAAACAATTACCGCGAGTGGTTCAACAGTAATAAAGACAGATACGAAAGCGCTCGCAACAATGTTCTGGATGCAGGCAGGAAATTATATGCAGAAATCAGTAAATTTGATGCAAATATAATTTTTGATGATCCCAAAAGATGCATGTTTCGCATTTATCGCGATACACGTTTCACAAAATACAAAGAACCTTACAAAACGAATATAGGCATGGTTTTCAGCCCTGATGGAACAAAAAAATGCCAATTATCTTCGTATTACATGCATATTGAACCGAATAACAGTTTTGTTTCGTGCGGAGTTTACATGCCTGACGCAGAAATTCTTAAAGCTATACGACTGGCGATTTACGAAGATTTTGAATCATTTTCGGAAATAGTCGAAAATAAGATTTTCAAAAAATGTTTCGGTACGCTTTGCAGAGACGAAGACTGCCTGAGCCGCATACCTCTTGGTTTCGACAAAGATTCACCTGCCGGCGATTATCTGAAATTAAAACATTTTTATGTGTTTCAATCGTTTTCAAACAGCGATGTTTGCAGCGCCGATTATATCAAAAAGGCATCCGAAGCGCTTAAATTGACAAAGCCTTTGAACGACTGGCTTAATAAGGCGATTTTGAATTGAATGTGATTTGCTGTATATTTAATTGCTCTTTAATAAGTATATTTTTCAGAGATAAGAGATAATAAAGATATTTTTCCTGTTACTTTTGCCTTGACGCAAAAGTAACAGGAAAAGAAAAACATTATTTATTTTGCAAGGTTTTATGTCTGTATTGATTAAAACCTTGCATTTTTTTCATCTGGTTTTTATCTATAATTATTTGTTAATAAATGATTTGTTCCCTTTTATGGAGCGACTATTTATTTTAACGATCTATAATTACAGGCTTCTTGTTTCTTTTCATGCTTTTTCCATCTGAAAGTAATCTTTACGATAAATCATGATCAACTAAATATTTTTGATTGTTTTCAGCGCCATATATCCTGCACCAATCAATATGGCTTCGCTGCCAAGTTGCGAAATTTCCAGTTTCACTTTGCTTATTGATATGGGCTGCGCGTGTTTTTTTGCTTCTTCATAAATATCATTAATAAATTGTGCCGCAGCGCCAAATACTCCTCCTCCGAAGATTATTTTTTCAGGGTCGAAAATGCTGACAAGGTTTGCGACTGCCATTCCCCAGAAAGTAACAGCCGTGCGCAACGTCTGCATTGCCACATCATCTCCGTCGCTGTATGCGGAAAATACATCCTGCGCCGTAATTTTATCTATCGGCTTTGTACGTAAAACGCCACTGTACGTTTCATCACTGCTGATAATTTCGCGTGCTACTTTTGCAATGCCTTCGCCCGATGCGTGATATTCAAAACAGCCGCATGGCGCAAATTTGTCCCGGAAAGGCGTATCCAAAGCCCACCAGCCTATTGCTCCTGCAATGTCGTGAGCTCCGCGCAAAAGCTGACCGTTAACGATTATTCCTGCTCCTATGCCTGTTCCCACAGCGAGGAAAATTACATTTGCACAGCCTTTCGCCGCACCAAGCCAGCTTTCGCCGAATATGGCGCATGCACGGTCGCTGTCAACAATAACTTTTACATCGCTGTTTACAACTTTCTGAATTTTCTCGCGCACGGGATAATTTTCCCAGCCTTCGATATTTGGCGCCCAAACGCAGCCTGTTTTATGGTAACTGATGCCCGGAACGCAAATACCCACTGCATATATGGTTATTTTTAAGCGATTTGCTTCGCTTATTAACTGTTTTACAAAATTCTGAATAAGCAATCCTACATCATCGCCTGTCCTTTTTTCGAGTTTACGCGAATCTTTAAAAAGAAGTTCGCCATTTTCTGAAAACAATCCGCCCGAAAGCTTTGTTCCTCCGAGGTCTAAACCAATTACTGCCATACCGTGTTGTTTTAAAATTTATTGGAACTTACCTGTTTTTATGATTTTGCAGGAAAATACTACATGAATCCTTTTAATATTTCTTTTGTTTTATTTACTTTTTCGGCAAGCAGCGCATCGGTTTTTGCTTCGGCAATAAATCGCAAATACGGCTCGGTATTTGATGGGCGAATATTAAACCACCAGTCGGGAAATTCAACCCTGTAGCCATCAAAATCCATAATTTCAGTTGCATTTTCGGTTGAAACGAAATGTTTACGTACGGCATCCATAGCTGTTTTCTTATCTTCGATTTTAAAATTTATTTCTCCCGAATTTTTATATATTCCTATTTTTGAAATCAGTTGATTCAATGCAATTCCTTTTTCCTTCATTTTTGCAATAACATCAAGAATTATAAGACAAGCCAGCATTCCGCTGTCGGAGTAAAAGAAATCTTTGAAATAAAAGTGTCCTGCAAGTTCGCCGCCGAAAAGTCCGTCGAGTTCGCGAAGCTTAGGCGCAGCATAAGCGCGTCCTACACGCCACGTGTGCATTTCAGCTCCAAACTGCTCAAGGTATTCGCCTACAGCCTTTGATGTGCGAATATCCTGTAAAACTTTTGCCTTGATATTTTTTCCTTCAAGAAAATAATGTCCCAATACGGCTATCATCAAATCAGGAGAAACGAATTGTCCTTTTTCATCAACAAACATTACACGGTCGGCATCGCCATCAAAAATAACGCCGACATCGCATTTGTGCTTTATTACAAGGTCTTTCAAATCGGCGACATTTTCGGGAATAAGCGGATTGGCTTCATGATTGGGAAAAGTTCCGTCCAGTTCGTCGTAAATGTAAACAGGCTTGTTGCCAAGTAAGTCTTTTATAAGCAATGCTGCCATTCCGTTTGATACATCAATTCCTATTTTCAGATTATCATAATTTCCCTTATACTGTTTGAGGAAAGCAAGATAATCGTCTTTTGCATTAAGGGTTTTTATTTCGCCTTTGTTCGCAACGGGAACCGGCGTTTGCGTTGTTATGATTTTTTGCAGTTCGCCAAGTCCGGTATCAAATCCTACGGGCAGAGCATTTTCGCGCGATACTTTCAATCCGTTGTATTCCCGACCGTTATGCGATGCCGTGATTTGTACCGATGCCTTAAAGCTGTATTTTGATGTGGCGAAGTAAACCATTGGCGTTGTCGCCAGTCCTATGTTGAACACGCAGGCTCCTGCATCTGTTATGCCTTTGCACAGAGATTCAAAAATTTCGGGCGAAGATGTTCTTACATCTCTACCAACCAAAATTTCGTTTGTTTTTAATAATTGTGGAAGATAAAATCCTATTTTGTAAACGTCGTTTTTGTTGAAATCCACATTATAAATTCCGCGAATGTCGTAAGCATGAAAAGCTCCCATAAATAATTAATTTTTTGTTTGTAATTTAGTTTTATATGATGCCGAAAAGTCACCTTTTGCAATGCGTTTAAGTTTTGCTGTTATCAGTTTTCGGCGTATTATTGATAAGCGTTCTACAAAAAGTTTTCCTTCCAGATGGTCATATTCGTGCTGAATGATTCGTGCAACAATTCCATCAAACCATTCATCGTGTTTTTCAAAATTCTCGTTGAAATATTCAACTCTTACTCGCGATTCTCTGTAAACATCCTCGTGAAGTTTAGGAAAGCTTAAACAGCCTTCGTTGTAATATATCATTTCGCCTGCCCGTTCCAATATTACAGGGTTAATAAAAGCTTTCCTGTAATTTTTAAGCTCGGGCTTATCATTGGCAAATGTGCTTGCATCAAGTACAAATATTCGAATTGATTTTCCCACTTGCGGCGCAGCCAAGCCTATTCCATCGCTGTGAGCCATTGTTTCGAACATATCGGCAATGAATGTTTGCAGTTCGGGATATGTTTCGTCAATTTCTTCTGTTTCCTTTTTCAATACGGGCGAGCCGTAAACGTAAATCGGTAATATCATAATAAATCTTAATCTTTCCTTTATGTCTTTATTTTATACTTCTGTTTTTCTCGTTTTGTTTTTGTTCCAAATACGACTGTAAAATGATTACAGCGCTTATCTTGTCAATCATAGCCTTATTGCGTCTGTCGGATTTTTTCAAACCTCCGTCTATCATTGTTCGAAATGCAATTTTAGACGTAAAACGTTCGTCGATTTTTACAACTGCAATATTCGGAAATGCTTTACCGAGCTGCTTTATAAATGCTTCTACATATTTTGTCGCATCGGTTGCTTTATTTTGCAAATCTTTCGGAAAACCAACAACAAACAGTTCCACGCTTTCGCGTTCAACATATTCGGAAATATACCTGACAGCATCTTTCGAATGTACTGTATCCAATGCTGTTGCTATTATCTGTAAACTGTCGGTTACTGCAAGCCCTACGCGTTTTTGCCCGTAATCTATTGCTAAAATTCGTGCCAAAATTATTGCTTATTTTTTAATAATTGTATTTTTTTATTAAATATTTTATTTTTTATCAAATTTTTCTTTTTGCCGTTTTATGTTTGCCGCTAAAAATGAACAAAGCAGAATGCTTATAAATACTATATAATAAACAATTCCCTGAATTTTGTCGCTATTGGCTAAACCGTATTGCAGAGGCAGCGATGCCATAACCGCGGCAACAAGTCCCTTGGGCGCCATTATTGAAATTATCTCGCGTTCAAATTCGGGCGTTTCTCCGGATATAATAAATCTTGTAACAAAATGCCGCCCTGTAAAAATAAAAACCGAAACAATCATGCTTATCATAAATAAATTTATATCGCTGAATTTCAAACTTATCCCTACATACACAAAAAAATATGTTTGCAATACAAAGCCTATTTCCGAAAAGAAAGTGCGATGATTTTCGTTTAGAATCAATTTTTTCCCTGATGTAAACTTTTTCAAAATTTTGTTTCTCGAAAAATAGTTTATATTTCCCAGAGTGATTCCATATACAAGTACTGCCGTGCCTCCGTTGAGATTTAGCTGATCGCAGATTCCGTAAATTATAAAAGCAAATGCAAAAGATGCAAACATCATGTTTTTTGCATCTTTTAAAACTCGATGTTGAAAAATAGCCCACGCAACTCCAAGTACAGCGCCGAATATAGAAGCAACAGCAAATGAAACAATCATGTTTATTATGATATTTACAATATTCATCTCGCCCGAGCGCATATTTTCAAACACTGCCAGACTTATAATCAGAGACAATACGCTGCTTAATGCCGATTCGAGCGACAGTATTGTTGTTGGTTTTTCGCGTAATTTAAGTTGCTTTACCACAGGAATTACAATAGCAACGGCAGTGCCGCCGACAACGGAACCAATAAAAATACAACTCATAATATCCAAATCGGTAAATATGAAAATAACCGATGACGAAATTACAAACGTTTCTATGAAACACGTTACCGTGAGAGCCGTAGCTCTGCCTATTGATCTTCTAATGTCGTAAATATTTAGTTCCGTACCGCTGTCAAACAGAATAACGATAAATGTAATTGTTGTGAAAACATTTCCGAAATTTCCCAAAAATTTCGGTTCTGCCCAGTTCATAATCATTGGACCTATAAAAATTCCTATGCATATGAGAAATATTACGCTTGGAATTTTTGTGCGTTTAAACAGCGCATTGAAAATATGCGACAAAAAAATCAAACAACCTAATGCTATTATAGCTGTTGATACTGACATATATTTTTGACTTTCCGATTACAAAGATACGGAAAATAACCGGAATTATAAGAAAGCAGGCATGTATTTTATCATTTTTTATAAATTTGCTGCATGAAAAAATACTTAAAAACAACCATATTTATAATGAATTGCTTTTGAGAATTTCCATTACGCCGGATTATGATAAGCATAAAGACAAATTAAGAAATTATTAAGCAGCAACTACATTATCATCCCATAAAGAAATCTTTTCATAATGTCTCAAAAAAAATTCAGAATAAAAATTAGTAACTCATGTTACGCAGGACAGTTAAAGTCGCATTGCCTTTGTAACTCTGTGCTGCGCCTGTAAACCTGACAGGTTTAAAATATGCATAAGGTCGTCATTGCTGTAAAAGTCAACTAATTCGTTACATGCTTTTCCCGCAGGTCAGCGACCTGCGGTTACGAAAATTACGTCCTGAAAGGACGGCGAGATTCTGACAGATGGTACGCAACATCAATTAGTAATATGCTTATTATTTCTGTCGGAAAAATAACTGCACAGGACAACCCGTAAATTCAAAGTTTTCACGTAATCTGTTTTCTATAAAACGTTTATAAGGTTCTTTTATATACTGTGGCAAATTGCAGAAAAATGCAAATGCGGGCGTCGGCGATGCAAGCTGTGTAATATATTTTACCTTTATATATTTTCCTTTGATTGCCGGCGGCGGAGTTTCTTCAATTATCGGCAGCATGGTATCGTTGAGCAGTCGGGTTGCTATTTTGCGCTTACGGTTTTCTGCAACTTTCATTGCCATTTGCAATACATCGTAAATACGTAATTTGTTTATCACAGAAACAAAAATAACAGGGACATCTGTAAACGGCGCTATGCGGTCGAGGATTTTCTTTTTATAATCGCGCATGGTATTTGTTTCCTTTTCAACCAAATCCCATTTATTTACTACAATTACGCAGGCTTTTTTGTTTTTTATAATAAGATTGTAAATACTCATATCTTGAGCTTCAACGCCTTGCGATGCATCTATCATGAGAATACACACATCCGAAATTTCGATGGACCGTACCGAGCGCATGACAGAATAAAATTCCAAATCTTCGGTAACTTTATTTTTTCTTCGCAGTCCTGCCGTATCAATCAAAAAGAAGTCAAACCCGAATTTACTGTATCTTGTTTCTATCGAGTCGCGAGTAGTTCCTGCTATTGGCGTTACTATATTTCGTTCTTCATTGAGCAGTGCATTTGTCAGTGATGACTTGCCTACATTAGGTTTTCCGACAACGGCAATGTGCGGAATATCCGCTTCGCTGCTGTCGGCGTTTGTGTATTCAGAAAAACATTTTACTATTTCGTCGAGCAAATCGCCTGTGCCGCTTCCATTGATTGACGAAACACAATACGGCTTGCCAAGTCCGAGTTTATAAAACTCATGACTGTCGAATATTCGGCTGCCGTTATCAACTTTGTTCGCAACCAAAAAAACTTTCTTTTTTCCGCGGCGAAGAATATCAGCAACAGTATCGTCGAAGTCGGTAATTCCCGTTGTGACATCAACCATAAATATAATAGCATCAGCCTCATCAATAGCCAAATGTACCTGTTTACGGATTTCTCTTTCAAAAATATCAGCGGAATTTATAGCATATCCGCCTGTGTCAATCACCGAAAATTCCTTACCGTTCCAGTCTGATTTTCCATAATGACGGTCGCGAGTAACGCCGGACATCTCATCAACAATTGCCTGACGCATTCCTACCAAACGATTGAATAAGGTTGACTTGCCAACATTAGGACGACCTACTATTGCTAATATATTTCCCATTTCTTTGTTTTTGAGGCGCAAATATACCAATTTTTACGCAACTAAATGAAAACAGACACAAAACAATTTGAATTTTTGGTATTTATAACACGTATAAACAGATACAACGAAAAATATTTGTGACCAAAATAAGCGCGATTTAATAGAATAGCAGGTTAAATTATTATTACGAAACGATTAAAAATAAGTCCACACAAAGGTTTAAACAGTTAAAAACAGTGTTATTTTGGAAAAAAAATCATAAAATAACTAAAAATAAAAAGTTTATTTGATTTATATAACATATTCATTATAAATAATTTAATTTTATATAAGTCGATTTTTCAAGTGAAAAAATAAAAAAAAGATAAAAAAAGCATTATAAAATTTTGCAGATCAATGAATAAAAATTACTTTTGTGGCAATTAATAAAAGAGTTTTATCTTATTTATAACCTTTTTAAATTTATATTATTATGAACAAAGCAGAACTAATTGATGCAATTGCAGAAAATGCAAATTTGACGAAAGTAGATTCAAAAAAAGCTCTTGATGCTTTTATTAAAGCTGTATCCACAGCATTAAAGAAAGGCGACAAAATTGCTTTGGTTGGATTTGGTTCTTTCTCCGTAAGCAAAAGAAGTGCGCGTACCGGAAGAAATCCGAGAACTGGCGCTGCTCTTAAAATTGCAGCTAAAAAAGTTGTAAAATTTAAAGCAGGTAGCGAGCTTACTGCAAAAGTAAAATAACTGTTTTACTTATTGAGAAAAAGGGGGGGAGCTTAAGAAGTTTCCCTTTTTTTTATTTACTTTGTGAAATGAATGTATCATTAAACAGATATTTGGAACAGTTTGCAAACGATGAACGGGTAGTGCTGTTACGGCAAAAATTGCTGCAGCGAACCCGTTACATCTGCGTTTGTCTCGAAGATATTTATCAGTCGCAAAATGCAAGCGCTGTGCTTAGGACATGTGAAGCGTTCGGAATACAAGATATTCATATTATTGAAGATAAAAACAAATATCAAATAAATCCAATGGTAGTAAAAGGTTCCGTTAAATGGCTGAATCTGTATAAATACAGCTCGCCTCAACCAACTCGGGAGGCTGTGAAACATTTGAAAAACCGGGGATATCGTATTGTTGCCACAAGTCCATACGGAAATAATGCAGCACTTGAAGATTTTGATATAACAAAAGGAAAAACCGCCGTGTTTTTTGGAACCGAATATTCGGGAATATCGGATACGGTACGAAACAACGCAGATGAATTTATTACAATTCCAATGTACGGATTTGTTGAAAGTTTCAATATTTCGGTATCAGCTGCAATAATTTTACATCAAATGATAATGAAGCTGAGAAAGTCGGAAATATTATGGCAACTGAACGAAGACGAACAGAATGAACTAATGCTGCAATGGCTGCGAACTACAATCCGCAACGCCGACAGGATAATCGAACGATATGAAACATTGCACAAACATACTGAAAATAAAAGATGAGCCATGACTGAAAACGGATTAAATTTACGAACGCTTTTTTTGCGGCATGTAGCGCAAACATCAGATTCGCCAATGTGCATAAAAGTTGACCACGCCGAAGGAATTTATATTTATGCGCCCGACGGGAAAAAATATATTGATTTAATAGCAGGCGTTTCGGTAAGCAACACAGGACATTGTCATCCTAAAATTGTAGCTGCCGTCAATGCACAGGTTGCCAAGTACATGCACGTAATGGTTTACGGTGAATATATCGAATCGCCGCAGGTGCTGTATGCAAAGCGTTTAACGGAATTACTGCCCGAAAATTTAACATCCGTATATTTTGTAAACTCAGGAAGCGAAGCAGTGGAAGGCGCTTTAAAGCTTGCAAAACGATATACGGGTCGTACGGAAATGGTATCGTTCCGAAATTCATATCACGGCAGTTCGCACGGAGCAATAAGCGTTATGGGAAGCGAAGAATTTCGCAATGCGTTTCGTCCGCTTTTGCCCGATACCCGAATAATAAATTTTAATGATGAAGACGATTTAAATCAGATAACCGAGCGCACGGCATGCGTAATTGTTGAACCTGTTCAAGGCGAAGCTGGAATTATACTTCCACAGAATGATTTTCTTAAAAAACTCAGAAAACGCTGTTCCGAAAAAGGCGTTTTATTGATTTTCGACGAAATACAAACAGGATTTGGACGCTTGGGCAAATTATTTGCATTTGAGCATTACAACGTTGTTCCCGATATTTTATGCCTTGCAAAATCTATGGGAGGAGGAATGCCTCTGGGTGCATTTATATCGTCAAACGAAATTATGCCGGCGCTGGCAACAAATCCTGCACTCGGCTACATTACTACGTTTGGCGGACATCCTGTTTCGTGCGCTGCCGCTCTTGCCGCAATAAACGTGATTATCGACGAAAAACTTTTGGAGCATGTAAACGAAAAATCAAATCTTTTCAAACAGCTTTTAAATCACAAAAAAATAAAGGAAATAAGAGGAATCGGTCTGTTTTTGGCAATAGAACTCGGCTGCTCGCAGTTACGCGAACGGTTTATAGACAAAGGAATTGAGCGCGGTCTTCTGTCCGACTGGTTTTTATTTTGCGATACTGCCTTTCGTATTTCGCCGCCGCTCACAATCACTCATCAGCAAATAGAAGAAACTGTAAATATCATAAATTCAATACTCGATGAAATATAAATTTATCATAATAGCAACAATGTTTTCGGTATTTTTACAATACAGTAAAATATATGCCCAAGACTACATGCAAAACGAATTGAGCAAAATACTTGCAATCGAAAATGTTGAACATCGAATAATATCGGCAGATGCATTTTGCGCCAAACTTGCAGACATAATAAGCGCAAGTGCAAAAGCCGAAAAAATTGATGCGTCTCAGCGCATATCGCAACTTTTTTCAAAGGATAAAAATGTTGGAATTTACACGTGGAGCATACCGACAGAGCCAAGAATGTTTAAATATTACGGAATAGTGAAATCGCCGAAAGGAATGTTCATTCTTCAAGATGTAAACACAAACAACAAATACATGACAGACGAAAAATTCACAAACAATAAGTGGTATGGAGCGGTTTATTATGATATTGTTGAAATAAGCATGAACGGTAAAAAATCATATACCTTGCTGGGTAACGATTTGAAAGGATTTTTGTCTAATAAAAAAATTATTGATGTTTTGAGTTTTGATGATGAGGAAAAACCTGTATTTGGAGCCGAAATATTTGAAAAACAGGATTATCATCGGCTGATATTTGAATATAACGCACGCTCGACAATGCATTTGGTATACGATAAAAAACAGCAAATGATAATTTACAGCTTACTTGTTCCAATGAATCCCGCTTTTGCAGGTGATTATCGTTTTTATGTTGCCGATACTTCGTGCGATGGATTAATATACAAAAACGGAAAATGGACGCTTGTTGAGAATGTAATGTTAGACAACAAAAAATAAAAGTCATGGATTTTTTATAACAGCCAACGGTATTGTAATGCATGTAAGCGATACAGGTGTTTAAGGAATTACAAAAAAACATTTAGAATATATATGGATATAGAAAATCAACAGTTAGAATGGAAAGAGACCTGGCATGACGAATATCTGAAATGGATTTGCGGTTTTGCCAATGCTCGCGGCGGTTCGCTTATTATCGGGAAAAACGATAAAGGCGAAACTGTCGGGATACATAACGCGGGTAAGTTATTAGAAGATTTGCCCAATAAAATTCGTTCAACAATGGGTGTTGTTGCCGACGTAAGTCAGAGAAACGAAGATGGATTGGATTTTATTGAAATAAGTGTTCCTGCTTACCCAAATGCTATCAGTTATCACGGCAAATATTATCTTCGTACAGGCAGCACCAATCAGGAACTGTCCGGCTATGCGCTTGATGCGCTGTTATTAGACAAATACGGACGCACTCACGATTCTATGCCGCTTCAGCACATTGCAATAAGTGATTTTTGGCACGATGCTTTTGATATTTTCAGGAAAAAAGCAGAGGCAAGTAAACGATTAACACCCGAAGACGTTGCTATTACTGATGAAGAATTGCTTCACTCCTTAAATCTTACGGAAAACAATTATCTCTTGTTAGCTGCAGTCCTCGTTTTTCATCAGGCGCCGCAACAATGGTGTACAGGCGCTTATGTCAAAATCGGTTATTTTACCGACAATGCCGAAATTCTTTATCAAGACGAACTCAACGGCGCGCTGGTTGGTATGGCGGACAAGGTGGTTGAAACTATTTTTACCAAATATTTTATCGGTCTCATTCGTTACGAAGGCTTGCAGCGTATTGATGATTATCCTATGCCCCGCACGGCATTACGGGAAGCGATAATGAATGCCCTTGTCCATCGCGACTATTCGACAGGAAGTCCCATTCAGATTCGCATATATGACGACCGTGTTACTATTGCCAACGATTGCCGTTTGCCAGAAGGCACAACCTTATCCGGTCTGTTAAATGCTCATAAATCTGTAGTCATAAATCCATTGGTTGCCGGCGCTATATTCCGTTCGGGACAAATTGAAGCTTGGGGACGCGGTATCGAACGCATTATAAAACTATGCATAACGGACAATTTGCCCGAACCTGAATTTATTATTACCCCGCGAACTTTCACGATAATTTTTCATATCCGCAATAATCACATAGATGACTATGTAAATGAAGATACAGATGATGGTTTAAATGAAAACATAAATGGTGGTTTAAATGGTGGTTTAAATGGTGGTTTAAATGAAATTCAAAAGAAAATTGTAAATTTAATGAAAGAAAATAAATATATAACTGTGATTGATATTGCTCAAAAAATTTCAAAACCAAAGAGAACAATAGAAAACAATGTCAAACGCTTACAGCAAAAAGGACTAATTGAGCGTATAGGCGCACGCAAGACAGGTTATTGGCTTGTGAAACAAATCTATCATTCGTAATAAAAATAAAACAGAATAAAAAATACTATTATAAAACAATATTTCACAAATTTATGTTTCGTATTCTGTAAATTTCAAATAGGTAATGTTAGATAATAAAAAATAAAAATTATGGATTTTTTTACAACAGCCAACGGTATTGCAATACGCGCAGGCGACACAGGCAAAGGAAAAGCAATAGTATTGCTGCATGGATATCTGGAAACAATGGAAGTGTGGGAAAATACGATAACAGAATTATCAAAACATTTCAGGCTTGTCGCTATGGATTTGCCGGGACACGGACTGTCGGGCTTTCGCAAAGACGCAACAACAATGGAATTCATGGCAGACTGTATAAAATCGCTTTTGGATAAGCTAAACGTTCCGGAATGTTTTATTGTTGGACACTCAATGGGCGGTTATGCTGCACTTGCACTTGCAAAAAAATATCCGGAAACGGCAAAAGCCTTATGCTTGTTCAGTTCTACGCCTAATGCTGATACCGAACAGAAAAAGAAAGATCGCGACAGAGAAATAGAATTAATAAAAGCGGGAAAATTTGAACTTATTCTTAAAACAGGCATTTCACGAGGCTTTGCCGATATGAATGTAAAAAAATTCGATGAAGAAATTTTTGCAATCGAAGATACTGCAACAATTTCCGACATCGATGGAATAACGGCTTGCCTGCAGGCTATGAAAATGCGCGAAGACATGAACGGCTTTATAAAAACCATTCAGCAAAAAACGCTTTTCATATTCGGGAAATACGACAATTACATAACTTTTGATGTTGCCGAAAGCATAATGCAAAAATATCCCGATGCAACCGCATGCATTCTCGAAAATTCGGGACACAGCGGATTTATAGAAGAACCGGAAAAGTCAATTAAGATATTAAACGATTTTGCAGAAAAGATGCTCCTGTAAATATTAAATTATAACTATTTGGCAATAAAAAATATAATATATTAATAATATTAACTACAAATCATTCAAAATAAAATTTCATACTTTCAAAAAATCCAAATCAAATGAAAAATTATTATTCGTACAACATCAATAAAAACTATATTTTAATAGTCGAAAACAGCGGCAGCATTGTAGAAATTGCTCTCGCAGAGAAAAAAATCGACGGAAACGAAAAGGAAACCAATGTAATAAAAAAAGCAGCCGTACAGTTAGATGAATATTTTGCAGGAAAGCGCAAATCATTCGATTTTCCGATAAATCCTCATGGCAGCGAATTTCAAAAACGGGTTTGGACAGCATTGCAGAATATTCCCTACGGCAAACTTTGCACATATAAGCAAATTGCAGAAGAAGTCGGAAATGCCAAAGCTTCGCGTGCCGTAGGAATGGCAAACAACAAAAATCCGTTGCCGATAGTTATTCCGTGCCATAGAGTTATCGGTTCAAATGGAAAACTTACCGGCTATGCTTATGGTCTCAATATGAAAGAATATCTCATAAACATTGAGAAAAACGCCTGCTTACCGCAAAAATAGATTTATAATTTCGTCGTAATATTCTATTTCCAGTTTCTTACTGTCGCGCAACGACTGTAGCGTTTTTATAATACCCTGCCTGTTGTCGATATCGACGCTGCTGCTTGAGGTAATCAGCTTCAGTAATTGATAGTGCTCGCTGTCGTTTATATCTTTGTTTCTGTTCAATTCGTTTATTTTGTTTAAAAGAGCGTTTTCCGCGGTTTTCACTTTTTCGGTTTCAATAACAGCAGGCTTTTCGGTAAGTATCTTTTGAGGCTTTTTCATTTTTTCCTGTTCAGCATCATTTTTTACTGCAATGTTAAATTTTTTAGGCACTCTGCCTTTTGCAATTACTTCGCCTGTTTCAACAGCCTCTGCAATCTCACAGTCCAGTATTATTTCCTCCTTGCCGTAACCTAATGATGCAACAACTGTTTTTTCTTTGGTTGCCTTATCGTTTTTTGTTGTAAAAAAATGAATTATAAACATTTTATAACTGTGTGTTTTGTCAGCGCCGTTTCCTCCTAAAAGACCGAATGCGTGTCGAGGTTCGTGGATATGAGTAAATTTATCTGCATTGTTTTCAGGCACGCCAAACATAATTGTGTCTCCTTTTGAAAATGTTATGCCGCTGTTAAGCTGAAATACATTTTTTTTCAATATTCCCTTGCTGTTTGTTTGCGCGTAATTTTCAAAACAAATAGCCATAATGCTTAACAGTAAAATCAGTTTTTTCATATTTGCTATTTTTATTTGTTAAATTTCATTTGAATAGTATGCTTTGGGCAGTTCGCGCAAATTATATTGAGATGCCATTACTTCGCCGTAAGCGCCTGCCGAACGTATTGCAATAATATCGCCGCGCTGCGTTTCGTTAACCGGTTCATTTTTTGCAAAACAGTCACTCGACTCGCAGATTGGTCCTACAATGTCATATATTTTTTGAGCTTTTGCTGATGTAAGATTCTCGATTTTATGATATGCATGATATAATGCCGGACGAATTAAATCGTTCATGCCGCCATCAGTTATTATAAAGCTTTTTTGCCGTCCGTTTTTCACGTAAGTAGCCTGTGTGATAAGGCTTCCGCATTGAGCAACAATAGAGCGTCCAAGTTCAAAATGCAATTTTTGCTCTTTGTGCAAAGTCAGATTTTTATTAAAAATTTCAAAATATGATTTAAAATCAACAATAGAATTTGCATCCGGATTTTTATAGTCAATTCCCAAGCCGCCTCCAACGTTAAGATGCGGGAGCCGTATTTCAAGCGATTCAAATATTTTCTGAATTTCGTTCACTCTTTTGCAGAGAGTTTCAAATACTTCCAAATCAACAATTTGCGAACCTACATGAAAGTGAAGGCTTATAAGATTTACACTGTTAAATGATCTTATTTTTTCGACAACTTCATTGAATTGCCACTCGCTTATTCCGAATTTGTTTTCTTCCAGTCCTGTCGTTACATATTCGTGAGTATGCGCATCAACGTTCGGATTTATGCGTATTGCAATATCGGCAATTTTACCCTTTTTTGCCGCAAGTTTGTCTATATTTTCTATTTCAGGCAACGATTCGCAGTTGAATGTAAATATTTCCAAATCCAATGCTGTATTTATTTCCCTGTCGGTTTTACCAACTCCGGCATAAGCGATATGTTTCGGATTAAAACCGCATTCTACGGCGTGTACAATTTCATTTGCACTTACGCAATCAGCGCCAAATCCCATTTCACTTAATATTTTCAGAATCTTATGATTGGAATTTGCTTTCAGCGCATAGTGAATTTTGTATCCGTATTTACCGGCTTCGGTTATTACTGCCTGCGCTGTTTTTTTCAACAGTTCGACATCGTAAAAGTAAAATGGCGTTTGGATTTGTTTAAATTTTTCGGCGAATGTGGTGTTTAGCATTTTACGGATTTTAAATATTTTTGTTATTATTTAATTTTACTTGCTGTTTGTAATTTATTATTTTTCAATATTTTTTTAAATATTATATTGGTTTTTCTCAAACTTGTAATTTAACATTGCAAATGTACATATTATTTATGAATAGACAAAAATTTCGCAATACAACAAATAAAAAGCAGTATCCCTAAATTCTATTTTTCAGCGATACTGCCTGTAAGTCTACTATATGGAACGATAAAAAACTTCGCATCCATAATCGTCAAACACAATATATTGTATTTCAACTAATCATGAATTGCATCATGAAACTCAATACCAAATTAAACATATTTTGAATAATCCTGCCTATGCGTTTTTGAGAAAAACAATGAAATTACTTACCGTTCATTGTAATCAAAAATTCCTCGTTTGAAGACGTTTTTTCGAGGCGTGTTTTCATAAATTCTATTGCTTCTACGGATGTCATATCAGCAAGGTAATTACGAAGTATCCACATGCGTCCGAGAGTCTCTTTATCGACGAGCAAATCATCGCGGCGCGTACTCGAAAGTGTAACATCTACGGATGGGAATATTCGTTTGTTCGACAGTTTACGGTCGAGTTGCAGTTCCATGTTTCCTGTACCTTTAAATTCTTCAAATATAACTTCATCCATTTTTGAACCTGTTTCGGTAAGAGCAGTAGCGAGTATCGTGAGCGAACCTCCGTTTTCGATATTACGCGCTGCGCCGAAAAAGCGTTTGGGTTTTTGCAGTGCATTGGCATCTACTCCGCCCGAAAGCACTTTGCCCGATGCAGGCTGCACGGTATTGAACGCTCGAGCAAGACGTGTGATGGAGTCAAGAAGAATCACAACATCGTGTCCGCATTCTACCAGACGTTTTGCTTTTTCGAGAACGATATTTGCAATTTTAACGTGGCGTTCGGCAGGCTCGTCGAATGTGGATGCAATAACTTCGGCATGTACGCTGCGCGACATGTCGGTAACTTCTTCCGGGCGCTCGTCTATCAGCAACACTATCATGTAAACTTCGGGATTATTTGCCGTTATTGCATTGGCAATATCTTTCAGCAACATTGTTTTTCCTGTTTTTGGCTGAGCGACAATAAGTCCACGCTGACCTTTGCCTATAGGCGCAAACATATCGACTATGCGCACCGAAATATTGCGATTGAAACCGTGTCCCGTAAGATTAAATTTTTCATCGGGGAAAAGCGGCGTAAGGAAATCAAAAGGTATGCGGTCGCGAATATACTCGGGACTTCTTCCGTTTATTTCGTTTACCTTTATCAGTGGAAAATATTTTTCACCTTCTTTCGGCGGGCGAATACTTCCGGTAACGGTATCTCCTGTTTTCAACCCGAACAGTTTTATTTGCGATTGCGATACATAAATATCATCGGGCGAATTTAAATAATTGTAATCCGACGAGCGCAGAAATCCGTAGCCATCGGGCATTGCTTCAAGCACTCCGGTAGCTTCAATAACACCTTCAAATTCGTATTTTTCATCTTTTTTAATATCGCTGATTTTATTTACCTGTTCGTTGTGAACATTTTTTGTTTCTGTTTGTGATGTTTGCTGTTGCGGTACAGCAGCGGCTTGCTGTTGCTTGATATTTTTCTCAACCCTGATTTCGGCAGTTGCCGTGCTTGCATTTTTGTTGCTGGATGTTTTTTGCTCCTGAGTGCTTTGAGCATTTTTTTTTGGTCGTCCGCGCGAACCCTTTTTCTGATTGGTTACTGTTAACGGAGGAGATAAAATAGTTTGTTTAATAACATGTATATCTTCGGTAATTTGTTTCTGTATTTCTTCGTCTATTTTTTCTTCTTTTTGTGCAGGAAATATTTCTACCTGCACAACAGAATTTCCAACTTTTATAGCATCATCTTTGGGAGGAGTTGAATATCCCACTTTTTTAAATTCTGTTTCAACGCGTTTTATTCGTTCGCGTTTAGATTTTGTATTTCGTTTCTGACCGGCAGAATTATTGTTTTCACCAGCCCTGTGCGCAGGTTGCTTTTTGCTGTTTTCTGTTTTTTCAGCGTTTTTATTCTTTATTGACTGAATGGCCTGTTCATCCAATATTCGATAAATCAAGTCTTCTTTTGTTAGAGATTGAAACTTTTTTATGTTCAATGTTTGCGCAACTTCAAAAAGTTCTTCTTGCGTTTTTTGATTTAATACTAAAATGTCGTACATATTTTTTTTATACTTTTTATTTGTTCTCAATTATATAATCTGATTTTTGATTTTATATTTTGTCATTGTTTTACAATACAACTATTAAAAACAAGCATTTCTTACTCATTTGTTAAATAAAACATATTAAACAACGACTTAAACATAATATCGGACAATAGTTTTCGGTAGAAATATGCCGCAAAGGTAAAAATTTTTTTATTATCGCCAAAAAAAAATGATTTTTTTTCCAAAAACGTAGTTTCAACTACTGAATACAACTTTTATATAAAACCTGTCTATAGGCGCCTCAAAGTTAAGTAATTTTCTTGGTCTTCTGTTAATTTTGATTTGAAAAGATTTGATATCAAGGTCATTAAAATTATTAAAACTTTGCTTTTTAAGTATATATTGCCTTATCAGCCCGTTCGTATATTCGTTTAGTTTATAGTTCTGGGTTGGGTGAAATTCCCCGCCTTTAGACGGATAAAAATTATTACTTTTGCGACAAAAAGCGTTATGCAGAGTTACAAAAGTGGTTCACATACCCGCTATGACGTACAATATCCTATAGTATGGATAACCAAATATATGAAGCCGATAATGGAAGGGGCAGTTTCTGAACGTTTGCGAGAGTTGGTACGTCAAATATGTCAACAAAATGAAGTTACCATTATCAAAGGACATGTATCCAAAGACCACGTTCATATATTGGTGTCGTGTTCACCAAGTTTAGCGGTAAGCCGATTAGTCCTGAAACTAAAAGGTACAAGTTAACATAAATTGTTTACCGCATTTGTGCACTTGCGCAAACAATACCGTGAGTGAACATTTATGGTCCCGCGGCTATTTTGTAGCAACGAGCGACAGGCACAGTAACCGATGAAATAATCAAGGAATATATTGAAAAACAAGATTCAATACAGGCAGATGATGATTTTCGTATCGAAAACGGTTTTAACAACTCTCGCAATACTAAAAAATCTTTATCTCTGCGTTTACCGTTGTGCCACGCCAATATTATTCCCGACCGCCTCTCTATCGCGTACCAAGTCCAACGCTGATTACTTTTGTTTCCCACAAAACTCCAAAATTCATCCGGTTCAGATGAAAAATATATTTC
>JAIRZQ010000065.1 GCA_031267135.1 Prevotellaceae bacterium | reverse complement strand
ATCGTCCAAATCGTTCTCGCCGCACGAAAATGGGCGACAGTGTTTTATCGTCTCTTTATTGAGCGGAAATATTAAACATTTATCAAGCAGGAAGCCCATAGCATTTATAATGGCAGAGTTCCGAACTTTTTTGCTTTTTCAATAATCCCTTTATACGAGGCGACTGATTTTTCGGAAAACCTGTATGTCCCCCGTTTCTTCTCGTTTTCTTTTGCTTCTTTCACAAACCGGCGGGCGAGTTCGCCTTCCAGTACCGGTATGCTTCTGATAGGAATTGCCATAATCTTCCAGTTTTTGAATTAAAATTACTGCTGCAAAGGTAATTCATTTTCCGAAAACAGCCAAACAGGGTTTGTATTTGCGTGGAATGTAAAATATTTACAACAGATTAAACCTGTATTATTTCTTTAAATTCATCCATTGTGGATATATTCACTTTTGGGAAATCAATGTTTTCCAGTATTTTGAAATGTCTGTCGTTGGAAACAATATACTTTGCATTGGCGCTGATTGCGCAATCCACAAACTTGTTATCGTCGGGGTCGGCGGTTATAAGATTCCAATTGTAATAAACTGTAACAGGCATGGTATTGGAGGCATTAGTAATAGCATTAACCGTACTTTCTGCTAACGAAACGGAATAGTATCGCGACAAAATTTCATAATATTCGCTTAGTATTTCATTTGTATAGCAAAGGACGATTTTTTGTTACGAAACGCCTGCCATAGCCAATGATGTCGGGAATATTCCTGTATGGAAACAATCAGGCAGTTTGTATCCAAAACTATCTTCATCTATTGTGGGGATTGTAAGGAGTTCTAAGATGCGTATTAAGTATTTCGTCCATCATCTCTTCGTTCATGTTTTTTTCTACCCAAAGACGCTTACCTTCTTCGTCCACTTTCCGGCAAAAATGATTGTGAAGCACTTCTTTCACTTCTTTCAAGCGTTCTTCGTCGCCATTGCGTGCAAACATCTGTAACAGCCATAACTGCGTCGGATTTAATGTTGTTGATTCCATAATCTTCCAATTTTAAAATTATAATTACTGCTGCAAAGATAATTCATTTTCCAAGAACAACCAAGCTGGATTTATATTTGCATGTAAACCAACAATAAAAAGGCGTGTAAACCTTTTTATTATCGGTTTACACGCTATATGTTGATAATCTCGTTCGTAACGGGGAAATATCAATTATGTTTTATTTTTCCGGCTCAATGCTTTTTCCTTTTCGGTATTCAGTCGTCGCTCTACTTTTTTAACGTCTTCTGCCGGAGGCAGATTTTCGGGAACAAGTCCGCGTTCGATCATAATTTTACGTACACCGAGGTTGTTCTCTACATGTTCTTTTTCGATGGCTGGAATGCCGGAAAGGTCTTTTATCTGAACGTTTTCGGCTGTCATTGCCGCAGCAAAATCCTTGGCTTTAATGCTTACAGTAGGCAGGAAATCTGCTACCGGGCGATTGTCCGGAACGCCGAACTTGCGTTTCAACTGCGCCGTATCCAGACGGAAAAGCGCCCTGTCGCCTTTGGAACGGATAATGGCAAAGCCTTTGTCGTCAACGCCCCGTTCGTACAGTACGCCCGACAGTAACTTTTCCGTTTCGCGCAACTTGGCGCGGGCTTCCACCCGTTCGGTTTCAAGCAGGCGTTGTTCTATCAGTTCCGAGCGGCGCGTCTGCATTGCAAAATAGGTCTGGGCAAAGGCAATAGCCGGTTTTCGGGTATCGCCGTTCTGCGCAATCATATAACAGGCATAGCGCGTGAGAAGAATATCATCTATCTCTTTTTCAGCGCCTGATCCTATCTGAACCATTTTGCCGACGTCGGCAAAATGGTCGGATACTTTCTCGCCTGCATTGGCGCAGGCTTCTTTTGCCTTGTCTATTGCATTGGTAAACCTGCGCCACTGGGCATAGTCCAGCAAGGGTTGCAATTCCCGCGCACTCCAACATTCTATACCGTCATATTCGACAGCCGCTTCTTCAAACCGGCGGAACAGTTCCTTTATTTCATTTGCCTTGAGCATAAAAACATTTTTATTTTTTACTGCTGCAAAGATAATTATTTTTATTTACAACCGCCGGAATTATACTTTGTATTTTTGCGTGTAAACCAATATGTCAAAGAACTTGTTATCCAATATTCCGCATCAATAGGGACGCGATTAATGGCGTCTCTACAACGGCATGGTCTATGCATAAAACGTAATTCGTAATATGCAATTTCGACTGTAAAAGTAGAGGGAAAAACAGGAGAGAGGTGTGTAAAAACAGGAATTTAACTGTGTAAAAACGAGAAAACTTGTTATTGAATCCTCTTCCGCCATGCGTGTGGCGAAATGCCGGTCAAGTTTACAAATTGCCTGACAAAATAGCTTCGGTCGGAAAATCCGGTACGTTCGGCAATCCCGGTTGCGGTCATGTCAGGATTTTCGCGTAACAAATGTTTGGCTTCCTCAATACGCAAGCTGTTTATCCATTCGCGGAAAGTTTTGTTTTCCACCTTGTTGATGTAAACGGAAAGGTATTTCCGGTTGGTGCCGAGTTGCGCCGCCATGTCTTTTATGGTAACGCCATGAACGGTATATTGTTTGTTTTCCACCCATTGCACTATCCGGTTTTCCAGTGCAGAAACAGATTCATTAACAGCAGATTCAGGTAAGGATTCATCAACCGTTTCTGTTTCAGGTTTTTCGTTTACTATTTCTTCTATTGTGCTGAATATGAAAGCGTAATTAATAAAGCGAATGATAAAATACACATAAAACACCATGCAGGTGAGCGAACTGATAATCCCGAACAGCGAAGTGGGAAACAGCGTGGGGGTCAAAGCCATTATCCCAATTGCAAAGGCAGAGAAAAAGGAGAAATTTATCCAGCGCAACCGTTCCGCTTCCTGACTTGAAAAATAGTTGTCCATTTTGCGCAGGCAATTGCGGTAGAGTTTCGTAAATATCAGGATATATCTTACCAATTGCGAAAAGTAAAAAGCAATGTAGAAATAGGCGAATATATTGGCAACAGCCTTATTTGTACCAAGATAGCAAAAAAGTCCGAAAAGTATAAACAGGGAAATGAGGAAGATTTCCCTCAAAACACGTCTTCGCGTCATGTACTTCGTATTGACAAGCGAAATCATTGCAAAGGTGAACAGGAAGGCCTGCGACGAAGCAATAATCAGTGTAACTATTCGGAACAGCAGGGAATTATCGATTTCCATGCCGGACAGCCTTTCGAGGTATTCAAAGGTGTTGGTCAGTCCGAAAAAGATATAGGTGAATGCCATAGCTTTGGTAGCATTGTGATAGGCCCCCAGCTTCGGATTGTCGGACACGTTCAAGAACAGGAACATGAGTCCGAGTGCGAACAAGATAGCTGCGAGAATAAGCAGCGTCATGCTGTAAACGTAGTCAATCATTGCGCGTCCCTCCCCCAAAACATTTCTGCCGCTATTTTCGT
>JAIRZQ010000039.1 GCA_031267135.1 Prevotellaceae bacterium | reverse complement strand
AATGACCTTGATATTAAATCTTTTCAAATCAAAATTAACAAGCGTCCGAGAAAATTGCTTAATTTTGAGACGCCGATTGAAAGGTTTTACAAAAAGTTGCATTGAATACTTGAATCTGCGAACGCAACTTCAAGTATTCAATGCGACTTTGAACTGTCATGCGTAACATGAATTTGTAATATTCGGAGGTTAATACAAATGCATGCGCACGGAGCAAAATTTCTGTGCGCATACGGCAAATGCTGCGTGCGCATCGCGCCAAAACCGGATGCGCATCCGCCGAAGCTTCCGTGCGCATGAAAATTTTGCCGCGTCCGCACGGAAACAGAAAGGCTTCGGCAAGGGCTGTTCTTAACATGCCGAGGCGCCAAGTAGCAAGCCTTGTGCAAAGGCAGCCTTTATAAATAAAAATACGCTCATGCGATTTTTTGCGCCATCGGGCGGCGCTATCGGAAAAAATTCCGCGCGAAGCGCTTAATTTACGGGAATACGATTTAATGTCATTCATAACCCGCACTGCACCTGTCGGCTTGCACAGAAACAAAAAAGGTAAAGCAAACAGAGTGCGAAGCACAGACATAGATTAGAATTGCAAATGCTCACTTGCACGATATAAATCGTGCCTGATAAAAGAAATATTCTTTTTTATTCTCTTCTTCTGTATTGATACAAAAAGTAGCCGTGAACAACAGACTGAATTAATTATATCTCAATTTTCGTCCTACGCGCAAAATTGTTTTTGTTGTAATTTTGTTCAGCGCACAAATTCTCTTTATTGATACGCCTGTGCGGAGCGATATTTTGCTGAGGCTGTCTCCACTTTTTACAGTCCAAAAGCGGGCTTTTGCCTGTTCTATAACATGTGCAAAAGTTTTTTCCCTGCTCATGCAGTAAACTTCCGTTTTAGATTTGTAATTTTCAAAATCAATAACATCTTCTGGATTTATAGGATTTCCCAAATATCTGATTTCCCAATGTAAATGCGAACCGGTAGAGCGGCCTGTATTTCCGCCAAGTGCAATCAAGTCGCCGGGTTCGACAATTTGATTTTTTTCGACTAATATTTTGCTTAAATGCCCGTAAACGGTTTCCAAGCCGTTGTAATGGCGAATTACTATGAAATTTCCATATCCCCTGCGGCGTCCGTTATTTCCCGTAATACGCACCATTCCGCGCATTGGCGCTACAACAGTATCGCCAGTCAACAGCTTCAGGTCTATTCCGTTATGGCTTCTGCCTCTGCGATAGCCGAATTTTGATGTTACATGCATTGGCTTTGTAAGCGGATAAACAAAATCGTGCATTTTAAATTCTATTGTATCTTTCAATTTGGTAACATCAGTATTATAGGGATTGACTTTTGAGTTCGACCAAAACGGATAAATATCGGTTGCGGGAATATTGTAATAGATGCACGAATCGGTCATTTTCAGGAGTTTTTCGTCGGAATACATTTCCGCATCTTCGTCTCCGCCTATGTCAACTTCATCCAAATCCGGATATTCACTGGCTTCATTATCGGTTTGATTATTAATTTCATTTTCTGTTAACAGGCGAATATCATCAGCGTAAACGGTATCTAATATTTTTTGAGTAATCTGTTTTGTATAAATCCTTATTGCATAGCCATCCATGAAAATCGTGTCGTTTACTGTGATAACCGTATCGCGTTCATTTGTCAACACCGGTTTCGCCTGCATTAATTTTGCCGTGTCCGTTTCCGTTTCACCGGCAACGATTATCAAAGGCAGAAACATTACAACGAAAATCAACAGTATTTTTTTGTAATTCATCGCTATGTGTTTTTATGTGTCAATATTTGCATATTTTGCATGAGTTTCGATAAATTGGCGACGCGGCGGAACATCATCTCCCATAAGCATCGAAAAGATTCTGTCGGCTTCGGCTACATTGTCAACAGTTACCTGTCGCAAAACCCTGTTTTCGGGATTCATTGTCGTTTCCCACAACTGTTCGGGATTCATTTCTCCCAAACCTTTATAGCGCTGTACCGTTATTCCCGATTCTTTTCCCTTGCCCATTTCGTCGATTGCGCGCAGCCTGTCGTCTTCAGTCCAGCAGTAACGCGAGTCTTTTCCCTTTTTCACAAGATATAAGGGCGGAGTTGCAATATAAAGGTATCCGTTTTGTATAAGCTCTTTCATATAGCGGAAAAAGAACGTCATAATAAGAGTATCAATATGGCTTCCATCAACATCGGCATCGGTCATTATTATTACTTTATGATAACGAAGCTTGTCCATATTCAACGCTTTTGAATCTTCTTCGGTTCCTATTGTAACGCCGAGCGCCGTGTATATGTTTCGGATTTCTTCGCTTTCAAAAACTTTATGCTCCATCGCTTTTTCAACGTTCAGAATTTTACCTCTGAGCGGAAGGATTGCCTGAAACAGTCTGTCGCGTCCGCTTTTTGCAGAGCCGCCTGCAGAGTCGCCTTCAACCAGAAACAATTCACAGCTTGCTGCATTTCTGCTTGAGCAGTCGGCAAGTTTTCCGGGCAATCCGCTTCCCGAGAGAGGCGATTTGCGCTGAACCATTTCGCGTGCTTTGCGAGCGGCATTGCGAGCTGTTGCTGCCAGAATTATTTTCTCAATAATGATTTTTGCATCCTTGGGATTTTCTTCCAGATAATATTCGAGTGCAGAGCTTGTTGCCTGCGATACGACTGCCTGAACTTCGCTGTTGCCGAGCTTTGTTTTTGTCTGTCCTTCAAACTGCGGTTCGGCAACTTTTACCGAGATAATGGCAGTCAACCCTTCGCGAAAATCGGCAGGGTCAATATCGAATTTCAATTTTGCAAGAAATCCATTCTTTTCGGCGTAGCTTTTCAATGTTGTCGTAAGTCCGCGCCTGAATCCCGTAAGATGGCTGCCTCCTTCTATCGTATTGATATTATTTACATACGAATGAATATTTTCGGTATATCCGGAATTATACTGCATTGCTATTTCTACCGGAATTCCTGCTTTTTCGGTTTCGAGATATATGGGCGTATCGGTGAGGTGTACGCGAGTTCCATCGAGATACTGAACAAATTCTTTCAACCCGTCTTTTGAATAAAAACTGTCATGTACGAATGTTTTTTCTTCGCTTCCTTCGCTTTCTGTTTCGTTTCTGTAGTCTGTAATATTAAGCCTGATGCCTTTGTTTAAATAAGCCAGTTCGCGCAGTCGAGAAGCAAGTATGTCGTATTTATATTCCAGTGTAGTTGTAAAAATTTCGGGATCGGGATGAAATGTTATTGTTGTTCCGTTTTTATCGCTTTCGCCAACAACTTTCACATCGTATTGCGGAATGCCTTTTCTGTATTCCTGTCTGAAATGTTGCCCGTTTTGAAAAACATCGGCAATTAAAAGCGTTGAAAGGGCATTTACACACGATACGCCGACTCCGTGCAAGCCTCCGGAAACCTTATAACTTCCCTTGTCGAATTTGCCACCTGCATGAAGCATGGTAAGTACAATTTCCAGTGCCGATTTATTTTCCTTTTTGTGTATTCCCGTAGGAATGCCGCGCCCGTTATCGACTACCGTTATTGAATTATCCTTATTTATATAAACATCTATTTCAGTACAATAGCCTGCAAGCGCTTCATCAATGGAATTGTCAACAACTTCATAAACCAAATGATGCAAACCTCTTTCTCCTATATCGCCAATGTACATTGAAGGGCGTTTGCGCACGGCTTCCAATCCTTCCAAAATCTGAATATTGTCTGCCGTATAATTTTCTGCATTTTTAATATTGTGTAATTCCAAATCTGTATTTTCCAATTCTGTCATGGTAATTTATGAAAATTCTTATAATTTTGCTTATTTGACCTGCAAAGGTATAAAAATACTTTCAAACTGCAATTCTTTTTACTAACATTATTTGTTATATTATTAAAATTAAGGATTTTATACAATAATATCAAGCTAATTGCTTTACGAATAAAAATCATGCGTTATAAACAATTATAAAAAATATGCGACTGTTGCAGTTTCAGTGTTTTATAATCTCATCATCCGAATGCTTATCAATATTGCTGTTTCGTAAATATTTTTTGGTTTCGGCAGCAATTACGCCGCTTAATAAAATCAAAGCTATAAGGTTTGGTATTGCCATTAAACCGTTGGTTATATCCGCAAAATTCCAAATTAAGTCCAGCGAGAACACCGCGCCGACGAAAACCATTATCAGATAAGCAATTTTATATGGCAATATTGCTTTTCGTCCGAAAAGATATTCTATCGACTTTTCGGCATAATACGACCAGCCTATGATTGTCGTGAAGGCAAACATTAAAAGCGATAATCCTAAAATTGTGGTTCCGAATGGAATTTTTGAAAAAGCAAGTTGCGTCAACTCGAAGCCGGTAGCACCTGAGCTCCATGCTCCTGTATTTATGATGGTTAAGCCTGTGAGAGCGCAAATAACAACTGTATCCCAAAATGTTCCCGAAGAAGAAACCAGAGCCTGCCGCACAGGATTGCGGGTACGCGCAGCTGCGGCAACAATAGCGGCAGAGCCGAGTCCCGATTCGTTTGAAAACAGTCCGCGCGCCACGCCGTAACGCGCTGCAATCATTATTATTGCGCCAGCCGCGCCTCCTCCTGCAGCCTCGAACGAAAATGCCTGATTGAAAATTAATTTTAAACTGTCCCATAATGTTTCGTAGCCTGAAACCAATATCAGCAAACATCCGGTAACGTAAAATAACGCCATAAAAGGAACTACGCTCTGACTCACCCGCGCAATACTTTTTATTCCGCCTATGATTACCAACCCTGCAATTATTGCCAAAACAAGCCCTGTCAAGATTTTGGTTTCTACGGCAAGCCCGAAAATACTTACTTCCGATGCAAGGTTGAATGTATTAAAAACAGCATCCTTTATTGAGTTTGACTGTGTTGACGAACCAATGCCAAACGCAGCCAGCGCGGCAAACGAAGCAAACATTATTCCTAAAACTTTTCCGAGTTTTCTGTTTTTCAATCCGTATTGCAGATAATACATTGGGCCTCCGGCTATGCTGCCATCCCTGCGTATTGTTCTGTATTTTACGGCTAGTAATCCTTCGGCGTATTTTGTTGCTATTCCCAGAAATCCCGTCATCCATATCCACAATATTGCACCCGGGCCGCCAAGCGCTACGGCAGTAGCCACGCCGACTATGTTTCCCGTGCCTATTGTTGCGGCAAGCGCCGTTGCCAGCGCGCTGAACTGACTTACATCGCCGTGCGAATCCCTGTCACGCATAACTGAAAGACGAATCGACCTGCCGATATACCGCTGTATAAAACCAAGCCTGAATGTTAAAAAAATATGGGTTCCGAAAAGGAGTATTAAAAGAGGCCATCCCCACAGCCACGATGATAAATCCGCAATAAATTTAGAAATGTCTGCCATAGTATTTTTTGTTATATATCGGCAAAGATAGTTTTTTTGTTAATATGATACAATTATAAGAAAAAATTATATACCTTTGCTGTCGATATAATAAAAAAATAATATTTTAAAAATTTTAACGAGTTATGGAACAAATAACAAAAAACTTCAAACTTATTGGTGGCATACTGATAATCATCAGTTGCCTTTTACCTTTTGGATCGGTATTGGGATTAATTTCTTTTAGCGGTTTTAGTCTATTTAATTTTGGCATTCTTTCTATTTTGGCAATTTTAGTTATCTTAGGCGGTGCGGCATCATTGATTTATGTTGATGTTACAAAAAAAGACATTGAACTTGCTCCCAAATTTAAATTATCATGTGTGGCAAAACTTGCTGTTCTTGCCGGCGGCGTATTGGCTTTTCTGTATATTTTAATGACAGAAGGTGTTGGAATAGGATTTGGTTTGATACTTGAAATTCTTTTCGCACTTGCCCTGTTCTTTGAAGAAAAAGTTGTTGCAATATTAAAAAAGTAATTTTAAAGAATTAATTTCTAATTAAAAACTTGCAGGGTGTAAAACTCAGCAAGTTTTTTTGTTTTATAACTTTAATTTGGGCAGTTCATAAAAAATAAATCCAACTAATTTATTGTGAGTTAATTGGATTTATTCATGTCTTTGTAGAGAAACCGAAAAACGGCTGTGCTGGACAAAATCGGAGAAATTTAACCACAAAAGATATGCACAAAATACAAGAAAATTCCGAATTACAACTAATCATTGGTTTTACCGAATATGGTTTACATATAAGACATAAAGAAAGTTTTCATTCCGACGAGTCAGGCGGTCTGCATCGCGCTGATGGTGCTAAAATTATATACCGGGCTGTCAAATGCCACCTGTTATGAGAGTTATATACGCTAATGATTAATGATTTATAATAAATATAGACCATTTTATGGCGTTTATAGTCTTGAATCTATTTTTTTTCAGCGCTTTTTTGACATAAACACAATATTTCCTGCTCCGGACATGTCAATAATCAAAAAAAACGCATCTCCCTTATGTCGAAAAATGCAATTTTTGGCTGTTCTACAATCCTACTACGCGGGTTTTGTATTCTTTTATACAGGCATCCAGACGTTCATGAGCCGTTGTGTCGCCCGGAACATTATGCGAAGGATGGATATACAGCTTTACGCCGCGGTCAGCCAAAATTTCGGCAACAGTGCAGATTGTCATCCAAACTGTTGTAATGAATGCAACGGTTGAAACAGGACCTATTTTATCCTGATGATTTTTCAAATCTACAGATGCATCCACCAGCGGGCAGCACGAGTCAACAACATGGTCGGCAATTTCAAACAGATTTTTGCCTGACGAATGGCGCGGTTTTTTGTCGCCCGTAGCTCCTGCCGAGCCGTAAACAATAACTTTCATCCCCTGTTTTTTTGCTTCCAGAGCCACATCTATATTTACGGCATTTATTCCGGTATGCGAGAAAAGCCACAGGCAGTCGCGACTGTCAAAGTTCCAGCTTTTCATAATTGTTTGCCCGTAACCTTCGGCGCGTTCGAGAAAAAGGAACTGGTGAATGCCCATTTCACCAACAATATGAGTAAAGAACGTAAGCGGAAGTTCGCACAGGGGATGAAATCCCACAAAACCGCCTATTCGTGGATACATTTCTTCAATGGGAAGATTTGCGTGTCCGCAGCCGAAAGTGTGTACCCAGCGTCCTGCTTCGATTGTATCCGCCATGATTTCCGCTGCTTTTTTAATTTGTGCCATTTGAGTTGCCTCAATTTGATTCATTACGCTTTGAGCGTTTTTAAGCCATTGATTTGCTAACATTTTCTTTTAATTTAATATAAAATTTGTGATATTTAATTTGTACTCAATAATATTATTTTTTCATTTTTGTTTTATTTTTTGCTATGGGAAGAACAATCATCATCATTACAACAGCAAAGGCAAGAGCAATTGGGAAACAGGCAAAATTGCCTCTGTCGAAGAAAATTCCCATAATTCTGTTGAATGTAAACTGTCCGAGCAGACCGATAAAAATTGCGATGGAAAATGCCGTTCCCGACAGTTCACGGAATGCGCTGCCGAGATAATTGAACACCACAGGATATGTGGCTCCAACGCCAAAACCGATTAATGCTGTTGACAGGTAAATTATCTCAATATTTTGAGCAAAATATAAAAATACAACGCCCACTACTGCTATCGACAGGTACAGGTAAAGCGTTGCCGAGTCTTTCATCTTTTTCATAATCGCGCCAAGCGGAATACGTCCAATCAGCATGCCTATTGTGAACCATGTGAGCGAAAGCGTTGCGACATTATTTGGCGTTTCGTGCATTTTTTCTAAAAACTTAACTGTAAAATTGCCGCTTATGCCTTCAAATCCGCTTTGAAAAAACAATATAAATGCAAACAATATTAATGACGGATATTTAAGCAATTCAAGCGATTTGCCGAGCGACACGCTGCCTTTAGGCTTGGCTTTGGGAAACTGTATGGCAATAAACATTATTACAAAAACAAACATTACACACGATACGCAATGCAATGGAATTGTATAATCGTCTATAAAATAGTTAAGTAATGTCCATAATAATGCGCCAATGCAGTAAAATGCGCCGAGAATGCTCAGTCGAGCGCCGCGATTGCTGTCGTCGTATATTTCAGCTACAAGCGCGTTGGTTTCTCCGTTGAGAATGCCGCCGCCGAAACCAAGCAGAAACATCGAAACGTGAAGAATATTCATATCTTGAAAGTTTGCAAGCCCCTGAATACCCACAAGGGCAAGCAGTGCGCCGATTATTAACAGCCATTTATATCCGAATTTATCGACAACCGGTCCAAACAGTACCGTTCCCAATATAATTCCTGTGGATAATGTTGCAGGAAGCGCATTTGCACCGTCCCCGAGCTGATTTAAAATAGGTCCTAACGCTAACATCGTAACGCCAAAAAACGCCAGTCCTGCACAAGCTGCAACGAATACTAAATTTCTTTTATACATAATTCTGTTCTGTAAGTTACGAACGCAAAAGTAATAAAAAGTTTGTAAAGTTGGCATCCTAAACTGATGGCATCCATGTTTTGGTTTTGACTTGCAGTAACATCCCGATATAATGAAAGCCTAAACCTTTCGGATACATGAATAATCCAAACCTCCGGTTCTTCTCTTTTTCTAAAACCTGCCTGTATCCAACCGTACAGTTGAAGCCGCATCTCTTGTATTAAAATGTTGTTTGCCTTTTATTATACCATGTCCTGCTTCAAATAGCCGGAATTGCACGAACATTAACATAACCATAGAGATGCGGCATGCAATGTAGGTATGTATGACAATTATTAAATTGTTCTGTATTCCGCAAGAACGAAATATCGGTAAAAGCCTTCCCCGTATGTTTCGCGCGAAAGACTTTAGTGTGCGTCTCTGTAACTCCATTCTGCGCCTGTCGGCTTGCACATGGTTATGGATATTAGACGCCTTCCGGCGTCAGCCATCATAAACACAAGATCGCAAAGCAAACAGGTAGAGGTGCGACATGCTGTATCTATACAAATAACAAAAAGAAAAAATCAAATTGCAGAAATTTTAATGCTACATTGTGCAGGCAGCACTCTCACAAGTTACAGACGTAAATCGAAGTTGTCGTATAGCGTCAGCTGCTCTTGGTCTTTATTATTTTTTATCTCTGAAAAGCAGTTTGTTAAGGAACGACTAAATTAAACGGTTGGTGCTGCCTTGCGAGCAACTCCAACCGTTTAATAAAATGTCATCTGTCAGGGTATTAATTCCCTCCCGACAAAACAATAAATGACAGTCCTGCAATAAAAAATAAAAACATGACAGCTAAAAGATAATTTACCGACCTGTTGACTTTGGAAAATTCTTTCCAGATGAAAATTCCCCATATTGCCGCTATCATTGGCGCGCCCTGTCCCAGCGCATAAGAAATGGCTGTTCCGGCTTTACCTGCGGCAATATAACTGAATAAAGTACCCAAAGCCCAAACACAACCGCCAAAAATACCAACAAGATGAGTGCCAAACTTTCCCGAAAAATACTGCTTGTAAGTTACCTTTTCGCCGACAAAAGGCTTTTTCATCACAAACGTGTTAAACAAGAAATTACTTACAAAAATACCTGCTGCAAAAATTAAAAATGCCGTATAGGGAGTTGCAAGACCGTGAGCAGGGTATTCAAAATTGTTCAAGTCCATGGCAGACGCCACAAAGCGATAGAAAAACGACATCAATATGCCTGCAACAGCCGCAAGCAATATTCCCTTTTTTGCAGCCTGATTTGTTTCTCCGCTTTTATTTTTTCCGGAAGCAATGCCATTGCATATTATCGCAATAACTATTAGGGCAACGCCGGTAAACAGCAATAAGAGATCGCCCTTGGGAGCGCCGAAATAATTTATGAATACGCCCAAAACCAAAGCCAAGCCAACTCCTAACGGAAATGCCACAGCCATTCCTGCTATTGACACGGATGCTGCCAACAATATATTGGATGCATTGAATATAACTCCACCGATAAATGCGCTGATCATATTACTGCTTTCAACCTGTTGAATATCGTCGATAAAGCTTCTGCCCGAATCGCCAATACTGCCCAAAGTAAATGCCATTATAACGGCAAATATCAAAATACCTATGGTATAGTCCCAGTAAAACAGTTCATACCTCCATGTTTTACCTGCCAGCTTTTGAGTATTTCCCCACGACCCCCAGCAGAGCATCGTGATAAAGCAAAAAATAATTGCTAATGAATAATTTTCTATTATAAACATAATTTTAATTTTTATTTGATTGATGATTATTTAAATGCGGCTTATCCGAATATATGATTGCATCACGGAAATTTACAGAAATGCCATCTTCGGGATTCAGCCATTCAAACGTTACGGTATGAGCCTGATCAGGCAATTGATATTTCCAGAATATTTCATTGCGGCGAGTGCGATAATCTAACGGAAAGCTAACTGTTTCCACCTCCTTGCCATCCATGATTACTAATACCTTTGCAACATAATTTGCATTTCTGGCAGGCATATTACTGTTTCTGCCCTGATTGCCCGAAGACACATTACCTTTGAAAACTACTCCTGTCCCGACAAAAACAAATTCGCCGATATCGGTTATTTTCCTGCGAAGTTCTCTGGTTTCAACAGGATATAATCCATCAAATGACTTTTCATACTTAACAGGAACAGGCTGTTGGCAGACAATCATTACATTGTCGCCTTCAACATTCCCCCCTCCCCGCTCTATCATTTGAACAGCCTGATTAAAACTCATTTGATACGCCTTATTCAATGAAATATCGGTATATGCAAAATTCATGTCCTCAACTTCCCGCAAGTTTTTCAGCCAGTATTCGGGAATATTGTCATATCCGAGTATAACGCCTAAAATTCCGGCAACAGAAGCAGGATTACAGTCGGAATCCTGACCGCAGCGGGTTGCAATGTCCATGGTTTTGTAAAAATCGCCTTCGCCATAAAGCAATCCTATTAATATGTATGCGCTGTTAATGACAGCATCTATGTTAAAAGGAACAAAAACGCCATCGGGACAGCCAATGTCCGAACTCCATTTTTTCTCACACTCAAACCACGTCCGTTTCCAGTCATCTGGAAACTGCCTATGCCATTTTATTACATCGCTCATACATTTGCAGTATGCACTTTGTTCGGGAATTGTTTTTAATGCTTCCGTTACGATAAATTCGATATCATCCGAAATGAAAGCCAGCGTGTACATTGCTCCTACATATACTCCGCCATACCATCCATCGCCGTAATTCATAATATGGCCGACTTTGTCTGAAATTTCGGATGCACTGTTAGGCATTCCGGGAGACATGATTCCTGCATAATCAGCTTCTATTTGATAATCAATATCATCAGCGTGCGGATTATTAAGCCAGTGTCCCGATTGAGGAGGCATTATTCCGTTAAGAATATTATATCGCGCCGACTGATTTGCATGCCAAAGCGTATATCCTGCCGTTGCAAAAGCCATTGCCAGCGAATCTACGGGAGCATCTATGCCCAAATGTGCAAAGACATCAACAAAAGTAAGATCCATATAAATATCGTCATAAAGTCCGGGCGTATGTTCATACCAGTGTTTGATATATCCATCAGGCCAGTTTACGGGAACATAATCCTGTATCATCGTTCCGTTATAACGAAATTCCGTAGGACCGCCATAAGTACATCCGATAGTCTGACCCGCCCAGCCTCCTTTTATTTTGTTTAAAAGCTGAGATTTGGCAATTGTACATGACTTCGGAATACGTGAAGCTTCTGTGTTGCTCACACAACTTCCTGCCAATAAAATGATAACAGGAAAAGTAAACAGTAAAATTATATTTTTCATATATTATAATATTTTAAAATTATTAAATATCAACTTCATTCCTGTAAGGCACGGATGACTGTGCGCCTTCTCTGGTAACCGATATAGCCGCCGTTTTACAGGCAAATTTTACAGCATCGATAATAGACCTGTTTTCTGCCAGTGCAACTGCCAGCGCACCGTTAAAAACATCGCCGGCAGCAGTTGTGTCTATGGCTTTAACTTTGTAAGCATCTACAATTTTACTTGTAGTTTTATTATGCACCAAAGCGCCTCTGTCGCCCATTGTTATAATAACATTATCGACACCCATATCCGCTATTTTTTTTGCAGCTTCAAAAGCCGATTTATCATCTGTTATCGCTGTTCCCGAAATCATTTCCGCTTCTGTTTCATTTGGCGTTATAATGTACAAATTGCTTATCAGTTCTGCCGAAAGCTGTTGTGCAGGCGCCGGATTCAGAATAACTTTTTTGTTTTTTTCGTTAGCTGCCTTTGCCACAAATTCTACGGTTTGCATTGGTATTTCCAGTTGCATTAGAATTATGCCCGCTTCCTCTATTGCTTCCTTAGCTTTTACAAGGTCTTCACGCAAAAGATTGGCATTAGAGCCGGATGCAACCACTATACAGTTTTCGGCATTTGCATCTACTGTTATAAGCGCAACTCCCGATGGATTTTTTGAATCAAGCAACACATAGGAAGTGTCTATTCCTTCTTCCTCAAACAGTTGATGAGCCTGATGCCCAAAAACATCACTGCCCGTTTTACATATAAATGCAGTTTGCCCGCCAAGCCTTGCAACGGTTACAGCCTGATTTGCGCCTTTTCCTCCGGGATTCATAAAAAAAGTGCCGCCTATAACTGTTTCGCCCGGTCGGGGCAAATATTTTGTTTTTATGACCATATCGGTATTGGAACTGCCAACGACTAAAATTTTTTGTTTGTTCATGTTCAAAAGTAATAAATATATCAAATAATATTAGTTGGTATAGCCTGTATTTTGAACAAGATTCCCATTGTTGGTCATAGCCCGTGCCGGTATCGGAAATAATTCCGTATGGTTATCGGTTTCATTCGGTTTAAAATCGCGGGCGGCAGTCCATTTTCCAAAACGAATCATATCCTGGCGACGCGAGCCTTCCCATGCAAATTCACGTCCTCTTTCCGCATATATTTCGTCAAGAGTCAAATCGCTTGATATGTAATCAGGCAGTCCGGTACGCCCTCTTACTTCGTTGAATAACGGAACAGCAAGACCCGCATTGCCCTGACGCACCAGAGCTTCTCCTTTCATCATTAAAATGTCGGCATAGCGATATACTACATAATCGTTGCTCATACACTCGCCCTGAAGTCCGTTCTCGTATTCGTACTTTGCAAACCGCACGCCCTGATTATGACCTGCCGGATTAGACATGTCGAAAAGCGAATTTATTTCGGGAGTAAAATTAACCTGCCATCCGTACCACAAGAGCGGCGTTCCGGATAACTCGTATTGAGGACCATAAAGCCATGTATTACTTCTGTAGTCGATGTTTAAGTCAAATGTTTCAAAAAAACTTTTTGAAGTACAGAATCCATTCCATGTCTCGTCAAGAATTCCAAATGTCCTTACGCTTTCCCAGTGAAGCGTAAGCTGATGAAAACGGAAACAGCGTGACCAGCCGCCTCCATTTGCATAGACCTTGTCATATACAATAGCGAAAATATTTTCTTTTGAAGTCTGATTATTTACCTTAAAATTAGTAAAGTAATCGCTTTCAATTTGAAGCGTTCCCAGATTTATAACAGAATCGCAGGCATTTACTGTTTCTTGCCATTTGGGCGTGCCAAACCATTTTTCGTGATTAAGATACATCTTTGCCAAAACAGTATAGGCAAAAGGTTTTGTTGCCCTGCCATAGCTGTCGGATGGAGAATCGGGAAGCAAGCCTGCATTTTCTTTTAATTCTTCTTCAATGAAAGTAAATATTTCGGCTCTTGATTTTTGCAACGGCACGCTTACATCGGTAAAATCTATTGTAAACGGCACATTTCCAAACAGATCTATCGCATTAAAGTAAAACCATGCGCGCATCACCTTGATTTCGGCTATCATACTGTTTTTGACAGGAAAATCAAGCGCTGCCTGCGAAAATTCATATAATATCTGGTTGCATAACGATATTCCGGTAAAAATGAAACTCCATGTTTGATAGATATTATCATGCGCAGGAGTGAATGTGTGCGCATGAAGATCGCGCCAAACGCCGCCGTCATCCCATTGATTAAATTCACGAAACGGACTTAATGCCTCATCCGTTGAAACCGTTACTGTTCCCCAAATATTATAATAATGCGTATATCCGAGCAGGTGACTGTAAACCCGGCCTGCACTCATTAAAAATTCTTCTTCTGTCGTAAAGAATTTATCAGATGGTATTGATGAATATATTGTTTCATCCAGATTAGTACACGAAAAAATTGACAGTGTAAAAACTATTATTAATATCTTTTTCATAATTTGTTTATTTTTATTTTATTAAAATGTTACTTTAACACCCAGTACAAATGTTTTTGTACGCGGATAAAAATCGTACCGGTCAATACCGGGTTGAAGTCCCGATAAGCTTATTTCAGGGTCAATTCCCTTGTATTTAGTAACAGTAAAAAGATTCTGACCCGTAAGATATATGCGTAATTTAGATATATACGAAGATTTTATGGAAACATTATATCCTAATGTAACATTGTCAAGCTTCAAAAACGAACCATCTTCGATAAAGCGGGATGAATAGTATGCTCCGCCCGTGTAGTCGCTGTCTAAAGAAGATTTGAGAATGTTTTTTGTTCCAAGGTAGGCAGGACCTTCATAATAAACCCTTGTTTGATTAAGTACCTCATTGCCAACAGAACCTCTCAAAAGAAAACTGAAATCGAAATTTTTGTACGTGAAGGTATTTTGTAATGAAAAAATAAAATCGGGATAGGCATTGCCTATAATTTGATAATCGGCTTCGGTAATTCCATCCACGCCGTCCAAATCTTCGTATTTGGCGCCGCCATTACCGTCGAAGCTAAGAAATTTGGGTCCGTAAAAATTACCAAGCGACCAGCCTTCCTCTATTCTCATGGTGTAAATTTTCAAATCATCGCCGAAATAGCCCAGATTAAGCGCATCCATAGCATAAATATCATTTGAAAAACTTACTAATTTATTGGTATTGTGACTGAAAGTTCCTGTTACATGCCATTTAAAATCTTTTGCAACAACAGGGATTCCCGATACGGTTAATTCAATACCCTTATTGTCGATAGTTCCCACATTTGCAAACGTAGAACTGTAAAGATTGGGAGGAACAGGTACGGAGTATGTATATAACAAATCGGTTGTACGGCGGTTATAAAAATCAAAACTTACATTCATTCGATTATCAAGAATGGCAGCATCAAGGCCTATATTAAACTCCTGCTTTTTTTCCCATCTCAAATCAGAATTCGGATTACGTCCGGGTTCGTAAGTACTCAGCCATGTTCCGTTGTAGTAAAAATTGGATGAGCCTTTTCGCAAAATAGCAAGCGACTGATAATTTCCTATTTCCTGATTTCCCGTAACTCCAAAACCTGCCCTAAGTTTAATTTCATTTACCCATTTTACATCTTCCATAAACGGTTCTTTAGAAAGCCGCCAGCCTGCGCTTAATCCCGGAAACAAACCCCATTTATGGTTTGACCCAAAACGTGATGAACCTTCGTGACGAAGCGATGCGGTAAGAAGGTATTTTTCCCTGTAATTATACATTACCCGTCCAAAAAATGAAATGAGTTTGCTTGATGATTTTGAACTTGACATGGTTGCCAGTCCATCTTTTAGAGCAGCGCCCGCTCCTATGTTATAAAATGAAAACAGGTCGGTATCAAACTTATAATTCATTGCGTTGTACGCTTCGCCCCACTGTGCGCTGTACGAATAACCGAGTATCGCCTGTATTTTGTGATCATTAAACAAAGCGGAATAATCAAGATAAGATTCCAGTGATTTATATTTATCGTGATTATTATAGGTTTCCGCATAGCCATTGTTACCAATGCCAATGGGATAGTATTTGCCGTAATAATGTCCATAACGGTCGCTGCTTTCGGTAAAAGATACAAGAGCATTTGCTTTAAGACCATCAATAATTGATAATGACGCGTTTATACTTCCCGTAAATTGTTTGCGCAAGCCTGAGTCATCGTACTGTTCAAGCATTGCCACCGGGTTATAATACTCCATGGCGCCCACGTAGTAATAATTTCCATACTGGGCAGGCGTATTTTCATCGGCATACACCGGTTCCGTAGGATTGTGAAACATGGCTTGACGCAGAATGTAAGTGTCGGCATAAGCGCTTTTCGCTGTTGAATACGCAGCATTGTAATCTAATTTAAGATGATCATTAAGAAGCATTTGCGAAACATTGATTCTTGTTCTCAAGCTTTCCTTACTGCTTTTTTTCACAAGTCCCTGGTCTTTTGTCCATGCAACACCTGCACGATAGCTAAGCGCACGCGTACCTCCCGACGAAGACAATTCGTAATTCTGCGTTAATGGCGACTGCGTAATCTTATCAAACCAATCGGTAGATGCTCCGTGATCGGCGCTGTTACTCATTCCGTATTTGGCAAGAGCTGCGCGAAATTCATCGGCGGTAAGCATATCAGGTTTTTTATCAACTGTTTGCAAAGCGATATACGATGAAAATTCCAGCTTATTTGCACCGGCAACAGCCTTTTTGGTTGTTACCAGAATAACTCCGTTAGTTGCCCGCGTGCCGTAAATAGCAGCGGCAGAGCCATCTTTCAAAACATCTATTGTTTGAATTTCCTGAGAACTCAAACTTGATAAATCTCCGCCAACAACGCCATCGATAACAATAAGAGGAGATGCTCCTCCGGACATGGTTGTAATACCGCGCAGTTGAATTTGAAACGAGCCGTTGGGATCTCCTCCGTCCGGACGAATAATATTCAATCCTGCAATTTGACCCTGAAGCAACTGAACAGGATCGGTAATATTTCCGGTTTTAAAATCATCACTGCCAATAGAAGAAACAGAACCTGTAACTTCTTTCTTAGTAGTTGTACCATAGCCAATAACGACAATATCGTCAAGCTGACTGATTTCTTCTACCATTAATACATTAATAAGGGATTGATCCGATAGCGCAATTTCCTGCGTAGCGTATCCCATAAAATAAAAAACAAGTACATCGCCCGACGCGGCAGCAATAGAAAAATTACCATCGACATCGGACATTACAGCCGAATTAGTGCCTTTTACATTAATAGTAGTTCCTGAAAGAGGCGCATTCGATTTAGCCTCTGTCACTTTGCCGCTTACAGTTCGCTTTTGCTGTCCGTTGCCAACATAAGCAGAACTAACCAGCATAACTGCCGTAAAAAAAATTACGGCAAATTTTCTTTTAACATGCTTCTTCATATCTGTTTTAATTTACAATTAGGGTTCTACAATTTTATGATATTATTTTTTAACTCAATGTGATGCTATTTTATGATTTACTAATATTTTTTATGACAAAATTACACAACTATTGCCTGTAAAAAAGGACAAAAATAACATATTTGGATAATCCCAAATTGCAATTTTATTTATATTTAAAATATATCTATTTATATACAAGTAATTTATAAAATAAAATATGATATATTTTCACAGTTTTTTGGTGCATTAAAATAATATTGTTTTCTTTGTATAAATTTAAGTTTAACATCAGGCTTATGAAAAAATTAACTTTATTGATGATTTTAACGGAATCGATGTCAAAGGCAGAAAAACGATATTTCCGTTTATTTGCGAATATTCAGTCGGGCGATAAAAAATATGTGTATCTGTTCGACCTGATTGAAGCGAAAAATACTGTGGATGCCGTTTATGCTCAATTCTGCAAAAAATACAGCAATGCAAATTTCAACATGGCGGTAAAACATCTTTATCACACAATAATGGATTGCCTGATATATCTGCATCGCAAACAGGACGTACAAACCAAAATATTTGCCCTGATTTCCGAAGCCGACATCCTGTATGAGCGCGCACTGTTTGACGAAGCAATAGAAAAGCTGGGCAAGGCAAAAAAGACGGCTTTAACATACGAGATATATTCGCTGTCGTTGCTGGCTCGCAGTACCGAACTGAAATATCTGAATGCAACAAATTTTAAAAATATCAGCGAGCGTCAACTTATCGGCAAGCAAATGAAGATGATTGAAGAAATGAAGTACAGCCGAAGTTCAAATCTGCATTCCCAGCTTTATGATATTCTTAAACATCGGCTTTTTTATAAGGGGTACGCCAGTTCCGAAAAACAAAAAGAGAACTTAAATGATTTGATTTTAAGCGAATTGAATATTGTTGCCAATAATTCGTACAAAGGATTTGAAACGCAAAAACTACACTTGCTGTTTCAATCTACATATTATCTTGATTCGGGAAATTACAAAATGGCTATTCGATTTTACCGGACATTAATCGACCTGTTTGAAGAAAATAAACAGATGATATTGAATCCTCCGATTTATTACCTTCAGGCAGTAATTGGGATTTTGAACAGCTTGAAAATAGCATCGCTGTATAAGGAAATGCCGTTTTTTATCAGCAAACTTAAAAAGCTCGAACAAAACGATTATGCCGCCTATTTCATTCTGAACGTTCGCGCTCTTATTTTTTTATATGAATTTTCATGTTCGTTCAATACCGGAAACTTTATTGCAGCAATCGACCTGATTTCAAAATACGACGAAGACCTGTTAAAAAACATGTCGCCGCTGCGATTGGACATCCAGCTTGACTTGCTGATTAACATGACAATTCTCGGTATTGCGACAGGAAACATAAAAAACGCAAAAAAGCACATGAAAACCATTATGAGTTCGGGAAAGCTGTTTTATGTATTGCCTGCCTACAGATATGCGCGACTGATAAATCTAATATTACAGGCGGAATTAGAAAATTATGACTTTTTCGAAAATGAAATAAAATCCATCAAACGCAACATTCGTTACGAAAAGCATTTATATATTACCGAAAAATTATTATTCAAGTTCATTCAAAATTATTATTTGCTCAATGACAGGAAAGTACGCGAAAAACTACACCGCCAGCTCGAAAAAGAATCAGTAAAAATAAAACAAAACAAATATGAACGGCAATTACTCGTTGTTTTTGACTTTATATCGTGGATGCAAAGTAAACTCGGCAATCGCAAATTTAATGAAATTTTAGCCGAAAAAAACAGATAAAATTCCGTTTTGATGTAATTTCTTTTGTCATTAAATAGTCGCTCCTTAAAAAGTATATTTTCAGAGATAAAAGATATAAAAAAAAATATTTTTCCTGTTAATTTGTCTTGACGCAAATTAACCAAAAGGTCAAGAGCAGCCGACGCTATACGGTAGCTCCGATTTACGACTGTGACCTGTGGGAACGCCGCCTGCTCAACGTTCTATTAATTTTTCTGCATGTTGATGAGTTGAAAAATTTACCTGTGCGCAAGAACAAAAGTTGATTAGAAAATAAGAACGGCATAGACTTCGCAGGCGGGGAACCCGCTCGGCGAAGAGTGCGTTAAAACAAAATTCCGTTAAGCGAAGCGAAACATTATTTTGTTAGCCGTTGAGCCGTTAGCGGGTCGCCGAGAACCGAGTTTACGAGTTCGCCGAAGGCAACGCTCGCCTTGATTTTTTGCTTCTTTTGTATCAAGACAAAAGAAGAGAAAATAAGATTTTTTAATATTTGCAAGGTTTTATGTCTGTATTGATTAAAACCTTGCAATTTTTTCATATGATTTTTATTTATAATTATTTATTAATAAATGATTTGTACCCTTTTTAAAGAGCAACTGATTATAAACTGAAAATTATTTAAGAAAAATGTCATTTGCTTTGTAAAGCTATATTGTCTTTATGATGCCGAAAAGCGACAGGATTTATAAATATTGCAGGAAAATAACAGCTCGCATGCTACACTGGTTGCCTGCGGTGTTTCAAGTCAACGCCGGCGCTCCGCGCGAAACATACATGGACGGCTTTTTATCGACATTTCGTTTCTGCGAGACGATAAATCCTTTAATATTTAAATTTTGAAATATTTAAATTAAAAATGGTAAATAAATCATTACCTGAAAATTTTAACATTTATATAATTTTTTTTTGTCTGATAATTTACATTATAGGACATACAAAATTATATCCATATTTTATTATAAGCAAAAACAATTTTTTTGACAATTATATGAAACAACATCTATATTGCTGATAATCATACAGATTTTTTGTCCTATAATGTAAATTATCGGACAAAGTGAAAATAAAAATATAAAATAAATTTAATAAAATGCTCAAAAACATCACATACAAAACCAATGTAAAAAGTGCAAATCCGCAGTTTTGCAGTGATATTACAGGCATTTCGGATTATCCTCTGAAACTTTCTGGCTGTATCCGAACACTTTCCGGGAGTCCCCGAAAACATTTTGGAAACTCCCGAATACCTTTCGGGAGTCCCCAAATACTTTTTGGAAGCTTCCGAGTACCTTTCGGGAGTCCCCAAATGCTTTTTGGAAGCTCCAGAATACCTTTTGGGAATCCCCGAATGCCTTTTGGAAGTTCCCGAATACCTTTCGGGAGTTCCCTGAAATCTTTTGGAAATACTCGAATGCTTTTGGGGAGTCTCCGAAATAATAAAGAAAACCCTGTTTTATTTTTTTTATTAATAACAATTTTTAAACCAATATTATTATGACACACGATTTTATCCCGTCAAACGACGGTAAGTTTGCAGCATGGCTGCAGCTGGCAACAGATTATCTTAACTCACATGCAACAGGCTGGCAAATTCCCGCCGGCACAATGACTGAACTGACTGCGCTGCAAAGCGACTTTGCCTCTAAGTACGAAACTGCCGAAAATCCCGCCACGCGCACTTCTGTGGCGATACTGGCAAAAACCGAAGCCCGCAAGGCTGTAGAAACAAAAATACGCGAAGTATTGAAGGCTTACGTTACTTACAATCCTGCCGTTACCGACGAAGACCGCCGCGCAATGGAGCTTCCCGTGCATAAAACCACTCGCACGCCCGCGCCTGTGGCAACCACCTACCCCGACTTCGATGTTGACAGCGGCACCATTCGCCGCCTCATCCTCAATTTTTATGACAGGGGTCAGAAAAAGTCGAAAGCCAAGCCGCTGGGACAGCACTGCGCCGAAATTCGCTGGGCGCTACTCGACACGCCTCCCGCCTCGCTGAAAGACCTGATTAATTCGTCCGTTGACACGCACACGCCGTTTACCCTCGAATTCGACGAAAACGAGCGCGGCAAAAACGTGTACTTCGCCCTCTGCTGGGAAAATACCCGCGGCGAAAAGGGACCATGGAGCGAAATACAAAGCGCCATAATACCGTAACAGTTGAAAGTAGAAAGTTAGAAAGTTGGAAAGAAGACAAAACATATCAGGCAAAACAAATAATTGTCAATCGTTAATTATCAATTGTCAATTGAAATGTCCCGTATGGGACAATAAATCGGCAAAACCTAACAGGTTTCAAAAACCTGTTAGGTTTACAGTCGCAGTGCGGGGCTACAGAGGCGAAACCTTGCCTGCAAGGCAGTATATTCATAACCGCAGGTCTGCGACCTGCGGAGAAGGCTCATCACGACAGTCTCTGCCTGAAAGGCAGGACTTTTTATCCTGCCTTTCAGGCAGCATTACCCTCCGGTTTCCCTGCCGATGGTCATCGACCATCGGTTATGAAAATTACGTCCTTTCAGGACTGTACAAAACCTAACAGGTTTCAAAAACCTGTTAGGTTTGCAAACGACAGACAAGTTAAATAAACAGAAATTATTATATAATCTTTTTAAAAAATAAAAATTATGACAAAAAGAATTAAATTAATGGCAAACATGCTGCTTGCGGCAGCCTTTGCCTCAATGGTCTGCACATCGTGCAGCAAAGACGACCCAGCGCCCGTACAGGTTACAGGCGTAACGCTCAACAAGGCAACGCTCACGCTCATTGTCGGCGCAAGCGAAACCTTAACGGCAATGGTAACGCCCGACAATGCCGCCGACAAGACTGTTACATGGACAAGCAGCGCAACCGCAATAGCCACCGTTGCCAATGGCACGGTAACCGCCGTAGCTGCCGGTTCGGCAACCATCACGGTAACGACAGCCAACGGCAAAACGGCTACCTGCGAGGTAACCGTAACAGCAGTAACAGTTGATGCTACAGGCGTAACACTCGACAAGGAAACTCTCGCGCTCATTGTCGGCGAACACGAAACCTTAACGGCAACGGTAAATCCCGACGATGCCGTTGACAAAACCCTGACATGGACAAGCAGTGCGCCGGCGGTAGCCACCGTTGCAGACGGCTTGGTAACGGCAGTAGCCAAAGGCACGGC
>JAIRZQ010000003.1 GCA_031267135.1 Prevotellaceae bacterium | reverse complement strand
GCAAATTCGGACTTTTTTTCGGGCGCCATGCCTGCCGAATACAGCAACGCTTTGTCGGGCGTGTTTGATATTTTTATGCGTAACGGCAATAACCAAAAGCACGAACACACTTTCCAGTTGGGCGCGATTGGTGTCGACGCCGCTTCGGAAGGCCCTTTCAAAAAAGGCGGCAAGTCGTCCTACATTTTCAACTATCGTTATTCAACGGTGGGATTGCTTACACCCATTCTGCCCGAAAATGCCGCCGGAACTACCTATCAGGATTTATCTTTCAAACTGAATTTTCCCACAAAAAAATCAGGGACTTTTTCCGTCTGGGGAATGGGTCTGATTGACTATTCCGACGCAAAAGCGAAAGACAATATAAACGAATGGAAATACGATAGCGACAGGGAAAATCTTGAGGCAAGACAATTTGTGGGAGCAGCAGGTGTCAGTCATAAAATTTTTCTGAACAGCGGACAACATTTGAAAACAACACTGGCGGCAACCGCTAACGGAATCGATATGTATAGCGAAAGATTGGACAATAATCTGAACAGTTACCCCTGCAATGCAGTAAATAATAAATATTACAGTTTCGTCGCATCGTCATTTCTCAACACAAAATTCAGTGCAAGACATGCCAACAAATCAGGTTTTGTTTTTACAAATATGAACTATGACATGCGGTTAAAGAATGCAATTTCAACAGGAGGCCCCATGCAGACGCGTGTAAATGAAACCGGCAGCAGCACACTCATTTCCGCTTACAGCAATTCTACTGTCAATTTCAATGAAAAAATAACGGCAAATGTGGGATTAACCTCACAATGGTTTTTGCTTAACAACACGTTTTCCGTTGAACCAAGAGCGGGTGTAAAATACAGGTTTGCGCCAACACAAACCTTAAGTTTGGCCTACGGTTTGCACAGTCGTTTAGAACGGTTGAATTACTATTTTATCAGGGACAGTCTTAACCGGAATATCAACAAAGACCTAAGTTTTACCAAAGCGCAGCATCTTGTTTTGGGTTACGACGTCGGCACGTCGGAATTTACTCATCTGAAAATTGAGGCGTATTATCAGCATTTGTTTGATGTTCCTGTAACGGCAGTCGGCACATTTTCCTTAACCAATCAGCAAAATGACTGGTTTTTCGATGGTAAACTTCAAAATACAGGTTCTGGAAAAAATTACGGTTTGGACATTACTTTTGAAAAATATTTTTCAAAAGGCTATTATTACATGACTACTTTTTCCCTGTTCAATTCTCAGTACAAAGGAAGTGATAACGCGTGGCGTAATACGCGCTATAACAGAAATTTAGCCGTTAATGTTCTGGCAGGTAAAGAATGGCTATTAGGCAAAAATAAAAACCACATTTTGAGTTTAAATGCACGAATGAATTATCAGGGCGGCGACCGCTATTCGCCAATAGAGACAGACCTTTCCATTGCTCGCCAAGACGTTGTTTTCGACGAGACAAGAGCCTATTCACAACAATTTTCACCTGCATTCACCACTCATTTCACGGCAAGTTACAAACTGAACAAAAAGAAAACAGCACACGAATTTGCCTTAAAAATCCTCAACTTGACACAGTACAAAGAATATTTGGGTTTTCGGTACAATTATCAAACACGGACGGTAGATGCAGACAGGGAAGCGACCTTTGTTCCGAATATAAGTTACAGAATTGATTTTTAAGCATAAAGAAAATGTTGCTTTAAAGATTGCAGGATAACTGACAAAGCAGCCGGATGTACAAACACTATCAAATTGAATATCAATAAATAATTGAAAAGCAAAATGAAAGAAAAGAGCACAAACAACAAATCGCAAAAAAAACACCTCAACCATAGAGGTACAAGACATTTTAGAAGTATTGGAGCAACACAATTTTTCCAATCAAAAACAAGTCAAATTTGCGATACATGATTTTAATTCTCCCGAATTCGGCACAATTAAAAATTCTCCCGAAAACTGTTGCGTTGAAATTTTACTCAATCGGCGGGTTCCCCAAGCGTTTCAAAATGAGATGCCGTAAACGCTCCTGATGCTCATCTCCCCATTGACCCAATACCGAAATAACCGGAATCAGCGTTTCTCCAAATTCGGTCAGGCTATACTCAACCTTCGGAGGAACGACCGGATAAATCTTTTTCGCAATTAATTCGTGTTCCTCCAACTCTTTCAATTGCATATTCAAAACTCTGCGGGAAGCATTGGGGATTTTGCGCTGTAATTCACTCGGACGCTTATATCCCTCATTAATAAACCACAGTAAACGGATTTTCCATTTACCGTAAAGGACTTCGCCAATCAGGTCAAGTCCGCAATTCAAACTTAATGGTATCTTTCTTTCGTACATGGGTGCAAATGTACTTAAAATTATACAACAGGGGAAAAATTTATCCGTATCTGATTCGTTTTTCCGTACTTGCACAGACTTGCCGGACAGTCTATCTTTGCATCGAAAAATAAAACAGAAATTTAATAACTGCTTAAAAAATAAAGAACAATGGATTTAAAATTACCACAAGTCGTATCAGACTTATTAACAGCACAAAAGAATTACGATAGTGATGCATACGCCGACTGTTTTTCGGAAACAGCGGTCGTTTTTGACGAAGGCAACGAGTACAATGGTCGAAAGGAAATAAAAGACTGGATTGAAAATGCCAATCAACA
>JAIRZQ010000124.1 GCA_031267135.1 Prevotellaceae bacterium | reverse complement strand
GCAAAATTACAACAAAAAAATAAAGCAAAAAACAGGCAAATAAAAATCGAGCCTCACTTTTGTCCACTTGAACGAAATGAACAAAAATTAACCTCACTTTTGTCCATTAGGCCAAAAATTAGATAAAAAAATAAGAAATTAACCCTTATATTTAATTAAAATGAGTATAGATATAATAAAAGATGAAAGGGAAAGCAAAATATTAAAACACCTTGATAATGCAAATGAATTAATGAATGTTTTTATTATAGGAAATCGGTTAATAATTAATCGTATACATTACATTATCAATATTGTTGAATATGATGTTGATACAGATACATTAAATATATATGTATAGAAACTTATTAAATAATAAAATAAAATTATGAACCTGAAAGAATTTTTTAAGGCTTTTTTGCCGGATTACGAGACGGGAGAAAAGGAGTTTGAACGGACAAACACTATTGACGAATTTGATGAATGGCTTATTGACAATTTCAGTACAGCCCGGCAAAACTTCGCAGACAGGTATTATAAAAAGACTGTTGAAAATTGCATTGCCGAAATAATTGATATTTACGATTTGGAACAGCCAAAAATTGATGAGCTATGAAAACAATTAAAGAAGCAGCAAGAGAGTACGCATTAGGAAACTGCGGAATAGAAACATTTGATTATTTGCAGAATGCTTTTATTGCAGGCGTAGAGTTTGCCCAGCGCTGGATAAGCGTTGAGGAGGAATTACCTGAAATTAATAGACCTGTTTTAACAAGAAACAACAATTATGCTACAGGAGGATTAAGAATTTGTATAGTAAGAAAGGCTTATGCTGATAATGGGGATTTTTCTCATTATGAATTTATATATTATAATACGGGACATCTCATTGAAGATGTACAATTTTGGCGATACATAGAATTAGAATAAAAAAAACGGCATAACAGTCAAAAAAAATAAAAATATTTTATTCGCAGATTCAAGTATTAATGCAAGTGTTTTGAAAAAGCTGTTTACCGGCATATCATCCATGCGGAATTTTTTTTTACTGCTGTGTCCGTTATTTCGGGTCTTCGCTTTGCTACGCCGCAATCCTCTGAAAATAAACGCCCTCTTAAAATTAGGTGAAAATAAGGTTTGTTTCCCCCCAAAAAAACAACCGCCGCCCGCCAGGGCGGCGGCTACTGGTAAGCGGCGTAAAGCAAAGCCTCGTGCGAACAGGGACAATGGAAAGCCGCCTACTACGCATTAAATAGCAAGCGTGTAAAACCAACCATCGGATTTTACACGCTTGCTGTTCTCTTTCTGGAAAATTAATTCATCCCGAACCAGCAATAACAACCATCATTAATTAGATAGTTGACCACCACAAAGACCTGCAATCATTCTAATCGCATTGCCATCTCGAATATAGGATGGCTCTAACTCCACTTCATACAAGCCATTATACATGCAAAAGTTTCTAAATCCATTAGAGAAGTCGCCGCTTTGTTTGACATAAGCCCCACTCTCATAGATACGATTGACAAATTGGTCTCTTTGCCCGGACGTTTGAAATAAATATATTACTCTCATACTAAATTTTTTTTATTGTTAATTTTTAGTTCTTCATTGCCACTCTACCCCCTTTCCTTTTCCCCACGCTGCAACAACCATGCAAAATGGCAATGCATAATCAGTTTTGGGTCGTGCTACTTTACATCTCGTATAAATTCACGGTATCACTATTAGCTTAATTATTCTGCTACGCACCGCACGCTATAACGAGTGTCAGAGAAGGGAGCATAAAGGAAGCACTTGGTTTCATATAAGAACAGTATTGTAAATTGATAATCTTGCGGACGTTCAGAGCTCCAGTACTTGCCCTCCTGGTTGATGTATTGAGCGAGCCCATTCAGGCCGTCTTCAGGCCATACCCCCGCTGCGGGCAAGAACACCATATCAATACCAGAACCGAATCTGCGTCCATTTTTCCCATTTACTGTTATCCAGTGGCTGCCAGAGTTGATAAGACTTTCAAATTCTTGAAGGGTCGGAAGGCGCCAACCGGCAGGACAGGCAATTTGTGCTTCGTTCCAAGTATAATAACCGCCATAATCTTCAGGTTTGGGAACAAAAATACCACGACTGCCCACATTGCGAGTTGCCCACCAAACGCCGTTAATATTTACAGCTTCTGCCCTTTTTGCTTCTGCCATTCGTCTCTGTTCTGCCCTTTCTTCTTCTATTTTTCGTTGTTTTTCTTTTTCAGCTACAGTTTTTCCTGTTGTAACCAAACGCACATTCCCCGAACGAAGCTTGCCGTCTTTTGTCATAAATTTTCCTTCTTGGAAAGCCGGAATTTTACTTTTATTGGCAATCATTAATTCTATCTCCTCAACCGTAGGAAGCCGCCAGTCGTTATAGCCATACTTGGCTTGACTGTTTATGGCATTGATAATATTAACAGGTTCGTAAGTGAAATCCCCCAAATCTTCAGGATAAACGTGCAAATATCCTAAAAGAGTAACCATTCCCTGCGGTTGTTGCGCTTGCATACAGTTAAACGCAAACGCCAAACTTAACAATACAATAATTTTTTTCATAGCTGTTCTTTTTTCATATTAATATTCAAATTTTGGCACAGGCGCTTTTGGACTTTTTACCTGTGCGGCAAGTTCTGCTGCCAAAGCCTGCATATTGCTTCTTAAAGTTGTCCCCGTGCTCCACGTTCTGCCTGCCGTTGCATAAACTCTGCCGGTTTCAGCGCTAACAATACGGACATCAATATTATATTCTCCACGAATATAAGTTACATCACCAACAACAAGACTCGTCAAATTAAGTATCTGTCCTATTTTAACCATTTCTCTTTGTGTCAGGAAAGTTCTTTGAAAACCCTGTTCTTTTATGACTTCATTCAACTGTTCTCTTTCGACTAAAATCCATTTGGGATTTTTCATATAAGTAACAAGCATTGCACACATTCCATCAACATCGACTTGCGTTATGCCTGCTCCCGCCTGGAAATCCACAACGGCTATCTTATATCTGT
>JAIRZQ010000100.1 GCA_031267135.1 Prevotellaceae bacterium | reverse complement strand
ACGTTGAAGTATTGGATAGCGTCCCTGCGGTCGATGGTCGGGAGCAATTACAGCATTTCAACAGGAACGCCTTATTACAGCGACGCCAGCCCATACACGCGGCTCGGCACAACGCCTTTTCGCAACCGGTTAGACCTCTCGTGGTCGTATCTGCCCGCCGGCTGGATTGTGATACATTTCGGCTGTCAAAATGTACTGGGCTACAAAAATATTTACGGCTACGAATATTCCAAAGCCAACACAGACGTGAAGCGTGCAATAACTGCCAGCGATACGCGCTTTCTTTTCTTAGGCGCTTTCTTCACCTTCAGCAAATCAAAAACCGCAAACGAATTAAAAAACTTATAACTCAAATTATATTAACAAATTAACAAATCAAAAGTATGAAACAAACATTCTTTTTGTTGATGCTGCTTGCAGCAAGCACGCTCAACGCACAGCACAAATTGACCATCGTAGTAGATGGCATGGAACAAACCGCCGGAACATTACACGTTGCGGTGTACGACTCGGAAAATTTTATGAAAAAACCAATGCATGGAACTTTGGCAAAAGTGGACATGGAAGAAATCAAAATCGTTTTAGACAGCATTGTATCAGGCAATTATGCGGTTTCAATTTTCCACGATGAAAACGACAATGGTAAATTGGATACCGGCGCCTACGGCATTCCCATAGAAAAAACCGGCAGCAGCAACAACGCCAAGGCAACTTATGGTCCACCGAAATTCGACGACTGTAAATTTACCATTGAAGATGATACGGTGATTTACATCACACTGACGTCGTACGAGATGCCGAAGTAAATTGCATGCAGATTTGCAACAACGCCGATAAACCGATTTGGATGCGCTTAAATCGAACATATCCGAATTGAATTATCGGCGTTTTATTTAGCGTTGTTTAAATTTTCTTATCTTTACCTCGCAAAATCAAATTTTCACGTACTGTATGTGGCTTGATTTATTTAGAGATTTGTTGTATTGTGATTTTGAAAGTCGCTGTTTTACTTTCTTTTACTGCTTTCACGATTATTCAAGGGTATTTTTTCAAAATATTTACACAGACTGCCGTATTTCACAAATAGATGATTCTGTTATAAAGTACATTATTCATGCGTATTAATGATATTATAATTTAAGAATAAAAACAGTACATGTTTTTTTCATTATCATAAAACAGTTAAAAGTATTTATTATTTATATTTCATAATAATTTTGAAAACACAAAGTTTCAAAAATAAAAATTATTTGAATAAATATTAACTGTTTTTTAGTATTACGAATTAAATACTTAAATATTTTCATTTTTAGTTAATCATATATAAATGATATTTACAGAATTAATTGTTCTGTACATTTGCGTATTCATATAAATACAATTATTAAAAAAATTATGAGAAAAATTATTTTATCAGCCATTTTCATTATGGCTACCGTAATCGGTACAAATGCACAGGATTACAATTGGTTTATCGGAGGAAAAGCCGGTTTCCATAACGGTAAAAAAAACGACACAAGAACAACAGTTTATACAATTGCTCCCGAAGTCGGGTTCAGATTTTCAGAAAATTTTGCTCTTGCAACTTATTTTGAATACAGACACTCAAACCAAAAGCAAAGCGGGAAAAAAGTAACATCAAACGAAATTGTTCTTGCACCATACCTTCGTTACACATTCCTGAAATCCGGAATAATAAATGTTTTTGTTGATGGAACTGCGGCTTTCGGGCTTTCGGACTTAAAAGGTTTTGAAGCCGGAATCAGGCCCGGTATTGCCATGAATGTGACAAAAAGATTAAGTCTTGTTGCCAACTTGGGTTTCATTGGGTATAATAATGGAAAAGGCGTTGGCAGAAGTGATTACGGCAAAGGATTAAAAATAGATCTGAGCGGTTATCAATCAACTGTAGGATTGTATTTGTCTATTTAGTTAAATTTTTATTTTTAAGGAAAAAGGATGTCCGATTTTCGGACATCCTTTTTCAATTAACCATCCTGCTGTACTTGATTGCATGCAGGACTTCTCCAAATGTAAAACAAAAATATTAATTTTATACTGTTACCTTTTCAACACGTTTATTGAATGTTCGGGTTTCATAACATCGTTTACTTTTTCAATTGCTTTGTCCGCAACTGTCAAACTTAATGTGCTTTTAACATTGTCATACGAAGCGCTTATCAACAGCTTATATTCGCCTGCATCTGTTATCCATGCGCTTTCGCTTTCGTCGAAAGATGCCAAATCGTAAACACTGATTTTCAGTTCTACGCTTTGTGTTTCGCCCGGCTTAAGCTCTTTTGTCTTAGCAAACGCTTTCAGTTCTTTTGCAGGCTTTGGCAGTCTGTCGTTTTTCGGCGCCGCAACATACAGCTGTACAACTTCCTTTCCTGATGTTTTGCCTGTGTTTTTCACATTTACCGTTACGGTATAGTCGTTGCCTGTCTGTCTAACCTGCGGCTGTTCGTAGTCAAAAGCAGTGTACGACAGTCCATAGCCGAAAGGATAGGAAACTTCCCTGTCGAACGAGCCGAAATAACGATAGCCGACATAAATATCTTCTTCGTAATACGTATAGTCGATATTGCGAACAGGTTCTTTCTTTTCGGCTTCAGAAGCGCCGCCCATCATCATGCCCATGCCTCTTGGCGGATTATAGTCTGTCGGGAAATTTGCCGAAGATGCTATATCCGTATATTTTACAGGGAATGTAACAGGCAGTTTGCCTGACGGATTTACTTTGCCGCACAGGATATCTGCAACCGAATTTCCACCTTCCTGTCCGGGTTGCCAAGCCAATACAACAGCATCGGGATACTGTTTCCACGAGGCTGTTTCAATCACTCCTCCGATATTCAAAATCACAACAACTTTCTTTCCTGCTGCATGGAATGTTTCGCACACATCTTTAATGAGCTTCTGTTCGGCTTCAGACAGGTTAAAATCATTATCGAGTTTCCTGTCCAAAAACTCGCCCGAATTTCTGCCTACGGTAATCAGTGCAACGTCGGCTTCTTGTGTCGTTTTATTCAAGATGTCAGCGCCGGGAACAAATTCGCCAGGACGCACTTTCGGCATAAATGCTGCAAAAGGATTACCGGGGTCAGGCTTGTTCTTTTCGTTTTCGGCGGCGATATGTTTAAGGTACTCGGCTTTCAGCTCCTCGTTGATTTGATAGCCTGCATTTATCAGCCCATCGCCCAGCGAAACGGTATATGCTTCGTTAACATCGCCGCTGCCTGTTCCTCCGGAAATAAATTCATACGAAGTAATTCCGAATGTGGCTATCTGCTTTACTGCCGGTGTAAACGGCAGTGCCGAATTGTTTTTCAGCAATATTATGCCTTCCGTTGCCGACTGGCGGGTAATTTCGGCATGCGCTTTCAAATCGGGTCTGTTTGAATACCCGTATTCCTTAAAGCGCGGCGAAATAAGCGCCAGGTTCAATATTCGCCTTACGTTTACGTTAACATCCTCTTCCGGTAATTTTCCATCTTTCACAGCCTGCATAATTGCATTAGCCTGTTCGGGTCTTCCGGGCATTAGCAGGTCGTTGCCCGCGTGAACCTGTGCGGGAGCATTGCGTCCGCCGCCCCAGTCGGTCATTACCACGCCTTTGTATTTCCATTCATCGCGCAGGATTGTTGTCAGCAGTTCGCGGCTTTCGGAGGTATACACGCCGTTGATATAATTGTAAGACGTCATCACCGTCCACGGATTTGATTCCTTAACGGCGATTTCAAATCCTTTAAGATAAATTTCGCGCAAGGCTCTTGTCGTCATTCGAGCGTCATTTGCCATGCGGTTTGATTCCTGATTGTTTGCTGCAAAATGCTTAATGGATGTGCCTACGCTGTTTTTCTGTATGCCGCGAACAATCGCCGCCGCCATTTTACCCGTCAGCAGAGGATCTTCGGAAAAATATTCAAAGTTGCGACCGCAAAGGGGATTGCGATGAATGTTCAGAGCGGGCCCAAGCAGCACATCCGCTCCATATTCCAAAACTTCATTGCCCATTGCAAGCCCTACATTTTCTACCAGCTCGGCATTCCATGTAGACGACAGCGCCGTTGCCACCGGAAAAGCCGTGCAGTAATAAGTATCGGCGCTTCCCTCGCGCCTGGGAGAAATGCGCAATCCTGCAGGGCCATCTGCCAGCACTACCGGCGGAATGCCCAGACGGGGAACGGGAGTTGTTGTTCCTGCCGCTCCCGGCACAAGCGACTGCGTAGAGCCGACAACGGCGCTGTTGCCCGAAAATCCCGCCATGCCTGTTCCTGTTAGAAGCTGAACTTTTTCTTCAAGCGTCATTGCCTTAATTACTTCATCAACCGATGATTTTCCTAATTTCACATCCTGTGACTTAGCCCAACCGAAGCATGCTGCGATAAGGCTAATTGTTAAAATTACTTTTTTTTTCATGATAATCTGATTTGTTTGATTGTTGTTAATATTATGTTTTTTGTATATAAATTCTTCTCTTTTATCGTCATTGTAAATTCTCTTTTTTATCGTCATTGCGAACCTGCAAGGTGAAGCAATCTCTTTCCGGTTTGCTTCGTCGCTACGCTCCTCGCAATGACGGTTCTATTAATTCTTAATTGAAAATCTCTCTTCACGGTATCCACATCCGATACTTACTTATATCCACATCGGATACTTACCTGTATCTGCACAGGATACTTACATGTATCCTATGCCTGCCTTTTGTTAACTTGCATTTTTATACCGTCGGGGGTTTTCCGAAACGTCCTGTCCTCATCTGTTTACTCTTCTGCGTTCCGCCGTACAAATAAAATATTGTTGCCATAATAAACTGTATTTATTGATTAGTAATTAATTTGCCTTAAATATGTGATGCTTGTGATTTAATGATTTACTATAACTGTCTGTTCTTTCACCTTTTCGCCGTTTTCTATCATGTTCAGATGGTAAATTCCGTCAGGCAGTTTAGATACATCTATTCTTATCTGCTTTTCGGACGACTGATGAATTTTATTGTAAACAAGCCGTGCCGTGCTGTGGCTGTACAGCAATACGCGCACTTCGGACGTTTTGCCTTTGACGCTTTGAGTGTTCAGCGCAGATATTGCAATGCTGCTGTCGTCTTCTGTTCTGGCGATAATCAGTTCATTATTTGCAGGGTTTGGATAGGCAGACGACCAGACGCTGCTACTGCTGCCATCGATGCCAATACTGTCATTGCCGCTACCCGTGCTATATGTGGGCATAAGGTCGTTTTGTGTAACGGTGAGCGTAATATAAACCGGCATTTCCGAAGAAGTTGCACATGCATTTGAATAAGCGCACAAAATCATGTACGTTCCGGGTTTTGTAAACCTTACTCCCAAATAATTGTTTATGTTTTGTGTGATTGTAAAGTTGGCAGTACCGCTTCCGTCTGTGGCGTATATATACCAATTAGTGGAATAGGTTGCTGCAGGATAATAAGGATTCGGCGAAAAGTAATACAATCCTCCGCCCGCAACTCCCGGCCCATCTATAGAAGTTACTTTAGGCGATCCGATAAGAATATTCTTTGTTATATCGTTTATGGAAACTGTAGCATATCTGACTACTGTAGTATTGCTGCTCACTTTTTGCACTGTTATTGAATTTGTTCCCTGCCCGCTTACGATTTGCAAATTTGATGAAACAGTCCACGTACCGTTTACATTTGATGTATAGGTAACCGTTCCTGTACATGGTACAAAATCAAGACCTGAAATGGTAGGTACAATATATTGACTCCCTACTCCTACTGCATACCAAGCGTTGTTAACAATCATAACTTCGGGTGAATTTGCTCCATATAAATTAGTAGCGGCAGAAATAGTAGCATTGCGGAATTGGGCATAATTTGCCGAAGATGTAAGATAAGAAATTTCTGCTTTATAAACTATTGCCGCCGCTTTGTTTATTCCTATTCCCGTTACATTATATGTATTCCCTAAATCATTTGTTCCAATGCCGCCTTGAGATAACAAATAAAACCAAAAATTACCTACACCGCTGTTTCTGTGAACATAAATACTTGCATTAGAACCAGTATACCAATTTGTTCCTTGATATGTATCTGGATCGTTAAATAAATTAGGGTTAGACATACTGCGAATAGAAACACCAAGGTCTTCACATAGTGACCATGTTTGTTTGTCGGTAGTTGCCCAATTTTCCACACAAGCTGCCCATATATCACTCAAACTTTCGTTGATAGCTCCTCTCTCTGCTGCTGCAACTCCAAGGTTAGCTGTAGATTCACATATTCCATGTCCAATTTCATGAGCTACTATATCAAGCGTTACAAAAGGAGATAAATAAGTTCCTTGTCCATATGTCATTCTATTACCATTCCAAAAAGCATTATCGCTATTAGAAAAACTTCCATCAATTAAAGGCAAATTTCCATTGACATAGCTTAACAAAGCGCCATTGTTGCCATTCCAACTATTCCTGTTATGTACATTTTTAAAATAATTATATACCATTTCTGCTCCCCAGTGTGCATCTAAAGCAGCATCATCTTTATTGGTATTATGAAATTCTGCAGCCGTCCAGTTATTATCGTTATCAGTAAAATCAGTAGATGTATAACTACCTGTATGGTTCATATTGAATGTGGATATATTAACGCCATTTCTTGTTTCTCTTAATCGATAAGTGCCGTTATATGAATCTGCAGTAATCGTTCGAGTTCCGCTGTAACGGGTAGCAGCCGTTCCTGTCGCATTGCTAAAGTGAATACGCGATTCTATACCAATTACTTCTCCGTTTATGGCATCCACCCAAACATAATTATTGCTCATAGGTTTGTGTGCATAAATATCGAATTTATATGCTAAACGATACTCCGAGTTTGTTTTCAGCTGGGACTTTACAATTACCAATTCACCTTTGGGATAATAACTATCGTTATAATATTCTTTTATCCATGCTTCTTCTTCTGGTATCTGCCATTTATAAACATCAGCTCCAATATGTTTTAAGGCGCTGCTTAAAGCTTCTTTTTCCGAAAGCTTTGTCGTAACAGAAACATCTCCCACAGGCTCAAAGTTTCCCAATACAGATTCTATATTGTCATTGACTGCGTGTATACTAAATTCTCCGCCTTCCACTTTGACGCCTTTATAATACTGCTGATAAAATTGGTGAGTATAACCTTTATCATCTTTTATCTCTTTGCGCTTTGCCGAAAGATTCCAAACATCTGCTTCTTTTGCTTTCGGGTGAAGTGTTTTTAGCAAATCAGATGCATTTTTCAACGGAATAACCGTATCTGTTGCAAATTTTACAAACGAAACATAATCGCGTTTGTCTGTTTCTTTCTGAACAATCTTTGATTGTCCCCATATTTTTGTAGTCCCAATAAATAATAACAGGACTATTACTTTAAAATAAATTATTGTTTTCATTTTATTTTTTTGTTAATTTGTTAATCTATTTTATCCGAACAACACTATATCCAATAGGAGCAGAATGAGCGCACATAGACAATGTGTCATTTTTTATTCGTTCGAAATACCAATTATTTATTATATCACCTCCCCACATAACATAAGTAGTATATCCATAAATAGGGTCTCTCCAATTTTCTATTGCCAACTTTTTCCATATGAAATAAAAACTTTGATACTCGGTAGCACTACTTATGTTATAATGGTCATTTTCAAATTCAATAAACATGTTTTCCGGATAGGTAACATTGTAGATGATTCCATCTGAAAAAGCGCTATACACTTTCCATTTCCCTTGCACAGCCTTTTGAATAACCGATAATGGTTGTGCATACAAATTTTCGATATTACTGAAGTCTATGTTAGACATGTCAATATCGTCTTCTTTTCCGCAGGCAATCATCATTCCTGCCAGCAGCAGCATTGCTGCTAAATTTAATGTATGTATTATTTTTTTCATGATTTTATATATTTAATGGTTAATATTCTATTCTAAAGATATCGCAAATAACCTAACATGTTTTTGAAACCTGTTAGGTTTCGTTTCTTTCTCTACCGACATTGAAGCGTCTCGAAAGCCCCGCGAAACGTCATTGCGAGGGCGTAGCCCGAAGCAATCCAGTTTATTAACAATGATTTATGGATTGCTTCGCTTCGCTCGTAATGACGAAATACTGTTTTTAATGTTCGGCGCAGTATTTTTTGCTATGTTGCAGATAAAGACAAGTGCGCTTTTAATCAAACCTGCTGCGTAAACCGCGCCGAACATAATTTTATTGCCAAACTTCCACAAGAGGTTGAAATCCTGTTGAAGATTATTCCTTTTTTCATTTGAACAGCATCGGCACAAATTCCGACAAATAAATCCGCCAGTTCTTCCAGATATGCCCCTCGCCGGTTTCGTAGTAAGTATAAGGATATTTGTTATCGTCCAATATATTACGAAAATCCACATTGTTTTTGAACAGGAAATCGGTGTTTCCGATAGCAATCCAGTAGAGTTTGGGCTTTTTGTCGAACTGCGCCTTCAGCTTCGCGTCTTGATTGTCGTACACTTTCGACTGTACGCCCTCGCGCGGCATGATAGCTGCCGAAAACAGCCCTACATAGTCGAACGTATCGGGATACTCTTTGGAAATGTGCAGCGAATGAAATCCGCCCATCGACAAGCCGCAAATGGCGCGTCCCGACTTCTGTGCAACGGTGCGGTAATTGCTTTCTACAAATTTTATAACATCGGGAAAAGCGGCTTCAAATTCGCCGTCCATACGGGTAGCGCCCATGAACGATGGACGGATAAAGCCTTCGGAGGCTTCGCCCGGCGCGGCTTCCTGACCGGCATTGCCATTGGTCATCACCACAATCATGGGCTTTGCCTTGCCCTGTGCAATCAGGTTGTCGAGGATTTGCGATGTCCTGCCCAAGGCAATCCACGCTTCCTCGTCGCCGCCTGCGCCGTGCAGCAAATATAAAACAGGATAATTTTCCTTGCCTGCCTCGTACCCCGGCGGCGTGTAGATGGTAATGCGGCGGGTCATGTTCAATCCGGGGCTGTCGTACCAGCGGCGCGCCACCGTTCCATGCGGCACGGCGTTGACTTTATACAAATCTGCGCGGTCGCCGCCAATGATAAAGATGCTCGTAACCGATGCAACATCGCGTATCATGTACACGTTAGCGGGGTCTGTTACTTTCACGCCGTCGATGACAAACGTGTAGCTGTACAGTTCGGGCGACAGCGGCTCGGGCGTGGTATATTCCCACACGCCCTTGTCGTTTTTCACCAGTTCGGCAGCGCCGGGCATGTCCATAACTCCCATTGGCGTTTCCATTTTCTGCGTGGGAACAAAGTCGCCTGCAAGTTCTACCTTCACGGCTTGCGGCGCATTCAGGCGAAAAGTTACCGTGTTGTTTTCTTTAATTTCAGGCGAAACAATATTTTGCCCTCCCCACAGCGCCTGCTGTGCGAATGTTGCCATGCTCATCATTGAAAGTACGGCAGTAATAGTTAGTTTTTTCATCATAATTTTATTATATTAAAGATTAATAAATTCTTTTTTGCTGAGTTGTTTCATTCGTTATTGTAAACCTGACTGGTTTTGTCTCTTTTTTATCGTCATTGCGTCCCGACAGGACGCTTGCCGTATATTGACTGCTGTTTCTACCGATATGCCGCTTGCATGTAATGCAATATCTTCATAACCACAGGTCGCCGACCTGTGGAAAACACCCGCCACAACCGCTTCTGCCTGAAAGGCAGGACAAATGGAGCGTACGGAAGTTCTGCCTTTCAGGCAGTATGACCCTGTCGCTTCCATGCCGCAGGTCGCCGACCTGCGGTTATGAAAGTTACATCCTTTCAGGACTGTGATACTCTTATATATGGCGCGTAACATCAGTTATTAAATTATTAATCGCTTTTCGTTCTTCACTTTTTTTGGTTTGCTTCGTCGCTGCGCTCCTCGCAATGACGTTCTTTTTCAATCACTTTATAATTTTTCATTCTTCACTTATTCGTTTTCGCGTAAATATTTAAAGTATTCTTCCATAAGAAGCAATTTGTCTTTGTCAGGCAAGTCAATTCGTTGCGGGATATCTTTAAGCAGCATCACAAAAGGATTGTCGGCGGTATAATTTTCCCATTTCGGCAAATCTTCGCCGTTAGGATCGCCGTATTTTGCAAAGTTTGTCCAGTATTTAATCATAATGTCCGCTAATTTCATATCGCTTTCGGTTGCCTGACTTGTTAAATGATGAAAAACATAATTCATTTCGGAAGCATGAGCAGAGCCGCGTGCTTTTGCAGGAAAAAACGGCGAAGGCGGCTGCGGCTGGTCGAAATAATACAAAAAGACATTTGATTTTCCTGTTGTCGATTGAAGATTAGCCCAAGCATATGTAGGCCATGCAAAAGCCGTTTCTCTGAATATGTCGGCTGCCGAATAATAGGTCTCGTCGACTGTATTTGCGGGATAAGCCTCAAGAATACGGTCGGCAAACGCTCCGAAACGCTCGCGAATGCTCTTTTGATATTCGGCTACGCTTGCAGCAGGACGCGCAAACATTGAGCCTTCGTCCGAATTGGTACCTATCAATACGTTTACATCGTTGTATTTTCCCTGTTCGTACAGTTTATACTGGTCGTCGGTAATAACGTAACCATCGACTACGGGCCAAAATCCGCCCATTTGCGCGCTTGCATCGTTCAGCCAGTGTTCGGGTTTTAATTTTCGCAGTTCATCTATCGAGTTTGTTCCCATGCGTTGGGCAAAATTTAATCCATCGCGCTCGGCTGCTTCCAAGGATTGAATGCCATCGGAACCGCGAACAGGACGAACAGTACCAAATGAACCGCCGCTCTCGCTTATTGCGCCGCAGAAAAGTCCTTTTGCCAAAGGCGAAGCGCAAAGCATACTTACAGAAATCGCTCCTGCCGATTCGCCGAAAATTGTTACTTTGGCAGGATCGCCGCCAAAGGCTTCGATGTTCTTTTGCACCCATTTCAAAGCGGCTATCTGATCAAGCAAACCATAATTCCCCGAAACTTTATCGGGCGATTCGGCTGTCAGTTCGGGATGAGCAAGAAATCCCAGCGCTCCTACACGATAGTTAACAGTTACGAGGATAACTTCGTGTTTTGCCAATTCGTCGCCGCTGTAAAGCGGTAATGATGCCGAGCCCATAGCAAAACCGCCACCGTAAATCCAAACCATAACAGGCAGTTTTTCGTTTGCCTTTTTTGCCGGAGTCCACACATTAAGGTAAAGGCAATCTTCCGACAGTTCTAATTGATCAGTACCCGGAATCATTGTTATTTGCGGACAGGATGGAGCAAATTTACCGGTTTTCAATATTCCATCCCAGGATGAAACAGGCTGTGGCGCTTTCCATCGTAAATCGCCAACCGGAGGCGCTGCAAAAGGTATTCCTCTGAAAACGCAAATACCGTTTTCCAATGTTCCTTCAATTTGTCCGCTGTCAATCTTTACTATTGAAAGCTCATTGTTGCTGCATGAGATAAAAGGAACCGCTGTAAAGAGCATTAATAAGATAAATAGATTTTTTTTCATGTTTTATTGATTAAATTCGTTATATAACTGTAATAATAATCCTGTGGTAGCGCGTCAGTGCCGGCGAGCCGTTATCCGTTGCTTCCAGAATCAAATGAATCGTTTCCCCCTGTTTTGCATCGTCGGGAACGGTAAATGAAGCCGATGCGGATTGCGGGTTTTCAATGACAACATCACCATTATAAGCGCCGACCTTGAATTGCCGCCACCTGACCGATACGGCGTCATTGTCAGGATCGTTAACAGTCGCCTTGATTTTAACCTTTTCACCCGGAGCTGCCGAAATGCCGCGCGGAGCGCTGATCGTCGGATGATGATTGGCGTCTTCATAACGGGGCGTTACAGACCATCTTAAACGGGCTGCAAGTTCATTTTGCACGGCAGGAAAGAAATTGTCGGGCATTGCTTCGTCCGCTTTTCCGAATCCCATCATGAATTCTCCGGAAGCGGCAGGCTCCCTGTGGCGCCCGCTCCATCCGCCGTATGCCGGGTCTTCATGCGCACGCAAGCCATTGTCCAGTAAATTCAGGAAAGTATGCGTATCGCCTTCCGCCAGCCACGAACCTTTTTCCCGGGGCGTAATCCAAACGATGTATCCCATTTCCCGCAGTTCATCGGCAGTATAGCCCGACAAATGAAAATAGTCGAATATATCTCCTTCAACCATTTGCTTGCCATCTCCCCAAACACGGAATAAAGCGCCCAGCCGCCCCCTTTGGGAGATATTTTCCCTTATCCACTCGGGTTCGTAATAAAAAGCATGTTCCTGTCCGGCGAAGACCTGTGCATTATAAGCAAGCCCCACGCCCCCTCCGGCAGGTTGATGCAAAGCAATATCAGGCCAGTTGGGCTTTATATAATTGGCATAAGTATCGTCCTGGTCGCCCGACAGGCATAAAATCACTTTATTTGAAACT
>JAIRZQ010000031.1 GCA_031267135.1 Prevotellaceae bacterium | reverse complement strand
TTTGTTTTTCAAAGAATGAACAGATTCACGATAACGTTATAGGAATGTATATTGAAAGATATTATTATAAAACAGGAGTTTTCGGAAATAATGATTTCTGATAATTTAAGACACTACCCCCACTTGAAAATAAAATTGAACGATGCTCCGTTGATGAAAACGGAACTTTTCTCGTCTGTGGCGACAGATTGTACCGTATCGCCCGTTTCTGTTTCCTGCGAAAAAACATTCGCCGAAAACAGCAATATACACACTATTACCGAAATTAAAACTTTTTTCATGCTTTTATAATTTTATTCGTTTATTATTGACTTTTATAAATAACTTCTTCAGTTCGTTCAGTTCGTCTTCGAGTCGGGACGGAGCAAAATTTCCACGTATGTATATCAGCGTTATTTCCTTATTTTTGCTTGTAAACAGAATATATTCATAGTTGCGACTGTCTTTGCTTTTGGGCAGGCAATAGCAGGCTGTTTCTGTCTTTCCGTTCTTTTTCGATTTCATCATTATGCTTCCGTTTCGGGTGTCTTTTGCAATGGCATCAGTGCAAATATCGGCAATTTGCCTGTCGAAAGGAATTATCATACTTTTATACTGAGTGATTTTTGTGTAATGTTCCAACACGTCTTTTGCAAGTTCAATCAGCACCGAGCCATCGCGTTTACCGTAGTTCTCGAATACGGTGTCAATATGCAGATTTTTTTGGGCGCTTGCCGAAAAACAGGATAGCAAAAAAAACGGATATTACTATAATTTTCTTTGTTGTATTCATCTCTTATGATTTTAATCGTTATCAAAAAAACTGTTCAGCGCATCAAGCTGCCGGCGAATATTCCACAGCCGCAGCAGAGTTTCCTGAACCGCATCTTCGGCATCTTCCTTGCTTTGAAGCATTTTCATGGCAACCGCAAACAGATTTTGCCTCAACGGAATAATATGCAATTTAAACTTTTCTAACTCCATATCTGTATATAATGACGAAAAACCGCGATAAATATAACATCAAAATTATATTATTTCCTTAGATAAATATTGAAGGAGATTTTTATCCGTCTGCGTGTGTATTAAAAATTTTCATGTAACTTTGCCGTGTTTTAAGATTAAAAGTGCAAAAATTGTTGTTTCAGGAATCAAACATAGTAGAAACGCCGCTAATGAAACAGTATCTTGCAATGAAAGCAAAACATCCCGATGCTATCATGCTGTTTCGCGTTGGCGATTTTTACGAAACATTCGGCGCAGATGCTATAAAGACAAGCGAGATTCTCGGCATCACGCTCACCAGGCGTGCCAACGGTTCGGCTCAGCATGTCGAGCTTGCAGGATTTCCGCATCATTCAATAAATACATATCTGCCCAAACTTGTTCGCGCCGGACAGCGCGTTGCAATATGCGATCAGCTGGAAGATCCTAAAAAGGCGAAAAAGATAGTGAAACGAGGCATTACCGAAGTCGTTACGCCCGGGATTACGTTTTCCGAGAATGTTCTTGAAAACCGTGAAAACAATTTTTTGGCTTGCGTTCATTTTAATAAAAGATTTGTCGGAATTGCCTTTCTTGACGTTTCAACAGGCGAGTTTTTTATCTCTGAAGGCTCGGTTGAATATGTAGATAAACTGATTACAAATTTTTCGCCCAAAGAAATTATTTTTCAAAAAGGATATGAAAACGATTTTATAAATTATTTCGGCGACAAGCATTACATATACAAAATGGATGAATGGGCATTTGTCGAAGATGCCGCTCACAATAAACTGCTTCAACAGTTAAAGACAAATACGCTAAAAGGCTTTGGAGTGGAAAATCTTTCGATGGGAATTGTTGCAGCCGGCGCAACGCTTTTTTATCTTGATATAACACAGCACGAAAGGCTTAAACATATTTTGTCCGTTTCGCGCATCGACGGCAATGAGTATGTTTGGCTCGACCGTTTCAGTATTCGCAATCTCGAACTTTTCCACTCGTTCAACGAAAACGCAAAAACGCTTGTAGAGGTTATCGACAAGACCATTTCGCCAATGGGCGCAAGACTTTTGCGGAGATGGATTTCGTTGCCGCTTAAAGATATCCGTATCATAAATTCGCGACTTAATGCCGTAGAATATTTTTTGAAAAATACCGATACCTGTGAAAAAATAATAGAAAAAATATATGAAATAGGCGATATTGAACGTATAATATCAAGGGCATCTGCGGGAAAAATTGTGCCGCGCGAAGTATTGCAGCTTGCAACAGCCCTGTCGGCAATAAAACCCATAAAAGATATTTGTAAAGATACGGATGAACCCAGTATCAGGGAAATAGGCGAACAGATTAATGTCTGCGACAGCATAAGAGGAAAAATAAAAAAACAGATATGCCCCGATGCGCCGAACCAACTTGTTAAAGGCGGCGTAATTGCCGATGGCGTAAGCGCCGAACTCGATGAACTCAGAAATATAATACGTAACGGTAAAAAATATCTGCTCGAGATTCAGGAAAGAGAAATCGAACGCACGGGAATAACATCGCTGAAAATAGGATTTAACAATGTTTTCGGATATTATATCGAAGTGCGAAATGCACACAAAGACAAAGTGCCTTCGGACTGGATACGCAAGCAAACGCTTACCGAAGCCGAAAGATATATTACCGAAGAACTTAAGCATTACGAAGAAAAAATACTCGGAGGCGAAGAAAAAACAGTTGCCATAGAGCAGCAAATATTTAACGATTTGATTGCAAATATTCTTGAATTTGTAGTTCCCATTCAGTTAAACGCGTCGCTTATTGCCCGACTCGACTGCCTGCTTGCCTTTTCCACCCTCGCCGCAAAATCGGGCTATTGCAAACCCGAAGTAACCGACAGCGACGAAATAGATATAAGACAGGGACGCCATGCAGTAATCGAAACAATGATGCCACCCGGAACCTATATCGCAAATGACGTTTTTCTCGACAATAAGGAACAGCAGATAATAATTATAACAGGACCAAACATGTCGGGAAAATCGGCTATATTGCGACAAACAGCGCTTATCGTGCTGCTTGCGCAAACAGGCTGTTATGTTCCTGCGCAATCGGCAAAGATAGGCGTTGTCGATAAAATTTTTACGCGAGTAGGCGCATCCGATAATATTTCGCAGGGCGAATCTACATTTATGGTCGAAATGCTTGAGTCGGCAAGTATTTTGAACAATCTTTCGTCGCGCTCGCTTGTGCTGCTCGATGAAGTCGGTCGCGGAACAAGCACTTACGATGGAATTTCAATAGCATGGGCTATGGTCGAATATATTCACGAACATCCTGCCGCAAAGGCAAAAACGCTGTTTGCAACCCATTATCACGAACTCAACGAAATGGAAAAGTCATTCAGCCGTATAAAAAACTACAATATTGCAGTGAAAGAAATAAACAACAAGGTGATTTTTTTGCGCAAGTTTGTAAAAGGCGGCACGGAACACAGCTTTGGTATTCATGTTGCCGAAATGTCGGGAATGCCGAAAAGCGTTGTTGCACGCGCCGAAGAAATATTAAGGGAACTTGAAACCGCAAACAAAAAAAATCCTCTCGAAAAATCAATAGGCGAAATTGCCGAAACACGCAACGGTTATCAGCTCAGCTTTTTTCAACTCGATGATCCTGTTCTCAAACAAATTCGAGACGAACTCAAAAATCTTGAAATAAACAACCTCACGCCTATTGAAGCTCTGAATAAACTTAATGAAATAAAGAAAATTTCAGGATTATAAAATTGAATATGAATGAAAATCAGAGGAAAAACTGCAGGGTTTTAATCAATACAGACATAAAACAATGCGAATAAAATCTCACTTTCTCTTCTTTTGTCTTGATACAAAAGAAGCAAAAAATCAAGGCTTATACTTCTCGGCGACCCGCTAACGGCTCGACGGCTAACGGAATTAATGTCTCGCTATGCTTGACGGAATTCCGTTTTAACGCCGTCTTCGCCGAGCAGGTTTCCCCGCCTGCGAAGTCTATGCCGTTTTTATTTTCTAATCAACTTTTGTCCGCGCATATCGGTATATCTTTCAATTGATCAACATGCAGAAAAATTAATAGCACGTTGAGCAGGCGGCGTTCCTACAAGTCACAGCCGTAAATCGGAGTTGGCGTATAGCGTCGGCTGCTCTTGACCTTTTGGTTACTTTTGTGTCAAGACAAAAGTAACACAAAAAACATCTTTATTATCTCTGAAAAATATACTTGTTAAGGAACGACTAAATATTGTTGAAATCTATTTCTGTTTGAGTATATAAAGGTTATCATATTTATTAATCTGTCTTGACACAAATTAAAAAGCGAAGCTCGCGAATATCAAGAAAAAATTTTGCCGAAATTTTGCATTTTTACTTGTAATTTATTATTATTAAACGGCTTGAATAATTATTGAAAAACTGCTATTTACATACATAACAGCTTGACTTATTTACGAAAAACTGCATAAAATAAAAATAATTGATACCGGAAATGCCGATTATTTTGTAATTTTGCACTTTACGAATGAAATTTGGCTTGACAAGGCAAATAGAAACAGGTAAAAATTTATGCGAAAAAGCAGTTCAAACATTGAAATATTAAACAAAAAAGCAGGTTTCGAATTTATACTGTTCGAAAAATTTACGGCAGGAATTGTGCTTTACGGTACTGAAATAAAATCAATACGCGCAGGCAAAGCATCTATTGTCGAAAGTTATTGTTATTTTGTCGACAACCGGTTGTATATACGCGGCATGCACATTGCCGAATACTGGTGGGGAAATTTAAACAATCACGATCCGCGCCGAGAACGCAAATTATTGCTCAATGCCAAAGAAATAAACAAATTGCTGCGCCGCACCAAAGAGCGCGGATTTACCATTGTGCCGACAAGGCTGTTTATTTCGGAAAACGGATATGCCAAACTTGAAATTGCTCTTGCACGAGGTAAAAAAATATACGATAAACGGGAATCGATAAAAGAAAAAGATATTCGTCGAGCAATAGAAAGGCAGCAGTAAAAATTGCTTTATTTCAATATATTATATATGTTAGAAAAAGTAAAGTTATTGAGCATTTTAGGCGCAACCGCCACAGGAAAAACCAAAGTTGCAGTCGCTGTTGCCGGTGAATTAAACGGAGAAATACTTTCCGCCGATTCGCGTCAAGTGTACAGAAACATGGACATCGGCACAGGAAAAGACCTTAATGATTATTCGGTCAGCGGCAAGCAAATTCCATATCACCTTATTGATATCGTTGATGTCGGATATAAATATAATGTTTTTGAATATCAGCGTGATTTTTACAAGGCATATAAAAATATTTGCAATCAAGGGAAACAGCCTGTGCTTTGCGGAGGTTCGGGAATGTACATCGAAGCTGCTGTAAACGCCTACAATATGCCCGAAGTGCCGGTAAACCGCGAATTGCGGGCGGAACTCGAAAAACATTCCGATGCCGAGCTTGTAACCATCCTTGCATCGCTCAAACAACTGCACAATAAAACCGATTACGATACTCGAAAACGTTTGATTAGAGCTGTCGAAATTGAAATTTACAGAAAGGGCAATGATATTGAACTCACAAATTACGAGAAGATTAATAATGTTTACTTTGGAATAGTTTTTGATACCGACACGCGCCGAAAACGCATAACCGAACGATTGGACTGTAGGTTAAAAAACGGAATGATTGACGAAGTAAATCAGCTTTTGAAAAAAGGTGTTGCGGCTAATGACTTGATTTATTATGGCTTGGAATATAAATTTGTTACGCTTTATCTTGTCGACAAACTTACTCGCGACGAAATGCGTCAGCAGTTGAATATTGCAATTCATCAATTTGCAAAACGCCAAATGACATGGTTCAGAGGAATGGAACGGCGCGGAGCAAAGATAAATTGGATTGATGGATGTTTGCCTGACGACGAAAAAGTTGAATTGATAAAAAGACTTTTTTCTCATGACTGAAAAACACGACATAGTCGTTCCTTAACAAGTATATTTTTCAGAGATAAAAGATAATAAAGATGTTTGTCCTGTTAATTTGCCTTGACGTAAATTAACCAACCGAAGCGTAAGCGAAGCTCGCGAACACCAAATAAAAAATAAAACAGCGTGAGCAAAAAATCAAGAGCATTTTTTTCTTGTTACTTTTGCCTTGACGCAAAAGTAACCCAAAAGTCAAGGCTTATACTTCTCGGCGACCCGCTAACGGCTCAACGGCTAACGGAATTAATGTCTCGCTACGCTTGACGGAATTCCGTTTTAACACCGTCTTCGCCAAGCAGGTTCCCCGCCTGCGAAGTCTATGCCGTTTTTATTTGCTAATCAACTTTTGTTCTTCTTGCGTACAGGTAAACTTTTCAACTGATCAACATGCAGAAAAATTAATAGCACGTTGAGCAGGCGGCGTTCCCACAAGTCACAGCCGTAAATCGGAGTTACCGTATAGCGTCGGCTGCTCTTGACTTTTTGCTTCTTTTGTATCAAGACAAAAGAAGAGAAAATATGATTTTTTAATATTTGCAAAGTTTTATGTCTGTATTGATACAACCCTGCAATTTTTTCTCTTATTTTCATTTATAATTACCTGTTAATAAAATTATTTGTGTCCTTTTTAATGAGTAACTATATATACAAAAAAACAAAAACTGCCCGAATAGTTCGGACAGTTTCACGCTTAACCTCTAAAAACTATCATTTGAGGCGATAAGCTGCACCTACTACTATGCCAATCGTTGAAAGATCTACTCTTTCAGGTTTTCCATAGCAATATATTGCGCTTGCCGACAATGAAAACTTTCTCCAGCAATTCCAACGAACGGCTGCTCCTCCGCCATAAGTGAAAGTGAGTTTACTTGAAGAAACATCGTCATCACCAAGATATAAAATACCCCGCGCATAGCCTAACATTGGTTTGAAGTCAAATTCAAAAGCACCGGAAGGAACTGAAAATAACGGACCTGCCATTAGTCCCGTCAAGCCAATGGTATTTTTACTTTGCCATTTTGATGCCATACTTGTTCCAAACGCCGAAGCAGCGATTCCAATGTTTTTCGAGAACAGATAGCCAAAATCAATATTAAACTGAAATCCCACATCGCAATTGTCTTTGACAAAGCTGCCGGTCGGTATTGCAGGACCGAGACCTATTCCTATGAAACCTTTTCTGGTTTCAACATCCTGAGCATGAATCACAGTGTTACTTACAAAACCTATAAATGCAATGAGCAATAAGGTTTTTTTCAGGTTTGACATTGTTAACAAACCTTTCATTTTTACGCCATAAGCGGCATTGTTGTTTGTTCTTTTCATAATAATATTACATTTATTTTTAATTTTTCCTACTCTGTTTAAGGCTTTTCGGAAACCGCCATTAATATAATTTTGTTAAACTTAATTTATCATCCCCGCTTTTCTAATGCGCCGTCATAATGATTATTCTTATCAAAAAAAATATTATCAGAATAAACGATATTACAGCGGCTATGATGTTTAATATTCTTATGGCTTGGCTGCAGGAATACCTTTTTGCCATATACACAAATCCGACAATCCACAGGAATAAACTTACCGGCAGAAATATGAAACCGGCAAGGGCATTATCAGGTTGCTGAATAATCACAATGACGCTTGAGAATAGAAATATCACTCCCACAACGATGTTGATGATGGCAAATGTGAAATGCATTTTGCTGTGCGGCACATTTTCGGTTTGCTCATGAGCGGGCATTTTCATGTAGGCATCGTCAGTAACGATTGTTTCGGATGGCAATGTGTCGTGAGGCAGCAGCAGGTATCTTGCAAGTACCAAAAAGGCTACAGGACTGAAAATATCAAACATGTGAATAACAAGCGTATCCATGTTTGTCATAAAATTGTAAACTATGCTCACTATCATTAATGACTGTACTATAATCAAAGCGATGGCGGCGGTTTGTGCGTTTATGTTTATTACCTGCCTTTTGATGCCTTGCTGTATAAGTACTGTTCCTGCCATCAGCAGAGCGGCATTTGTTAACAAATTCAAAACAGAGTTCAGGATAACCACAGTACGGATTTCATCGGGAATATTGCCGGCTGAAAAAATCCGATTCAAAATAAGCAGAAGACCTATAACTGCCGCTGACGACAGCAAAATCCCTACTTCTTTCGTTCTGTCTTTTTTCAATAACAGCAAAATGCCCGCAGCCATTATCAGAAAAACGCCCAAATTATTAATTAGAAAATACGGATTGAAGAAATGAGCGAGCGGCTCCATAAAATGTAAAGGAATGAAGACGGCAACGGCAAAAGATACAGCCATTGCTATTACAAGCGCAAGTCCCGTACTTTTTGTAAACACGCGTTTGCCGTAGGCTGTAATGTTGTCGGGATTTGCTCCGTATCGGTTTTTGCCTTCGCTGCCGGGCAACAGCATAAATATTAAAATGCAAATTCCTGCCGCTATTGCAAGTATCGTAACAAATATTCTCAAACCGCTTTCGACATCATCCATATCGCGGACAATTGAATTTAATACCTGAAACAAAGCGAGCAGCATCCACCAGCCGCTTTTGCCCGAATCGTGCAGCCGCCGCACCGCAATTGCCAGAAACGGAACGGAAACAGCATAAAAAAACAACATCAAAAGCAGACTCCCATAAGCCTGCGGTATATACTTGTGGATGGCTGTTCCAATCAGTACGCCCACAAGCGCCACTGCAAAAACAGAAATTACGTAGAACAAAAAGAACATCCAGTATTCTTTTCGCGAAGCGCGTCCGCTGAAATCGGCATAATGCCGTAATGCTTTAAAATAGTATTCCATAACTTTTTATTTTTTTTGCTCCTTTTGGAGCGGTTAATATGTTTTAATTAATAATTGACAATTATTTGTTTCGCTTAATATGTTTCTTCTTATCATCGCTTTTGATTTTCTTCAAACCTAACAGGTTTCCGAAACCTGTTAGGTTATCTTTATAAACTTTTCAACTTTTTTGGATTGCTTCGTCGTTCCGCCTCGCAATGACGTTTCTTTCTAACTTTCCAAACTTTCAACTTTCTAACTTTCCAAACTTTCTAACTTTTCACTCTTACCTTTTGCGGCTTTTTCCTGTGCAAGTATGTTTTTGAAGCGTTCGATAACGGCGTTCATTTCCCTGATAACCGCTTCGAGCGCGGTAACGCCTGTCAGCCATTGGTTTTCCAGCTGATTTACTATTGCATGATAATACTTGTCGGTTTCGATGCGTGTTTCTTTCATTCTGAACGGCGTTTGTTCTGCGGTTTCGACGTATCGTTCGGTCATCAATTCGGCAAACAGCGTATTTTCTTCGGCAAGTTTATTGCTCCACGGTGTCAATCCCAGCAGCGTAACAGCCTGTGCGGCTGTCGGCAGGCTGAGTTCGCGCAGAAGGTCGTTGATGGCTGCCGTTTCGTCGTCGAGCGTTTTGCGTGCAATATTGCCGTAGTGCTTGAAAATATCGTAAAGCGTTTCGGCAGCCTGGACGCATGCAGGGTCGAAATGGTTCATTGCGCCTTTTACGGTGTCGGCAAATCCGCGATAGATTGAGTCGCGCTTGTTGTCCTGTTCGGTGATTTTGGCGGTCAATTCGCTTTTGCGGATAATATCGAGCGCTGCCGTTTCGTTGTCGAATGCGCTTTTGTACATGTCATACAGAGCCTTGATGCCCAAAGTCTGCGGATTATACTTTACGAAAACGCCGTTAATGTTTTCGTTAAACTGAACGTGTGTTTCGTTCTTCAACCGGTGCAAGTTAATGCTGATAATAATTTTTCCCATAATTTTTTATTTTATTAATTAGATTTACAGTATTTGTAAAATATAAATTTTTGTATTTCATGCATTATTTAAAAACATTCAGTACAGGGCAAACAGACGTGCAAATCCAATTCGAAAGGCTTCGCTCGGGCAAAACAGACGTGTAAATCCCATTCGAAAGGTTTCGCTCGGACAAAACAGACGTGCAAATCCAATTCGAAAGGTTTCGCTCGGGCAAAACAGATGTGTAAATCCAATTCGAAAGGTTTCGCTCGGGCAAAACAGGCGTGCAAATCCAATTCGAAAGGTTTCGCTCGCTGTATTCCGTAACCTGTACTCCGTGTATTTTCATCTCTTAATTATTAATTGTTAATTGTTAATTATTAATTATTAATCCGCCTCGCAATGACGGTCTTGTGATTTACTGCCTCAATATTTACCATTTACTGCTGTAATCTTTAAGTTTACTTCATGCGTTTTTTAGCTGTCAAAACGGCATTTCTGACATCTTTACCGTTTATGCCGAGCCGGCGCTGATACCGCTTTCTTTTGTTCTGCTTTGGCATAGCGATGCCCAAACCTATGAACGCCAATATAAAAAACAGTCCTATGCCCACCAAACCTCCAAGCAGCAACAGTGCGGCAAAACCTGTAAAGTACAGAATCATCATTACTATGGCTGCCTGTTCGTGTTCGTTGGCGCTTTGTTTCCATTTGTGGAATGTTTCCATGTCAAAAGATTTTCCAAAATCTTCCGGCAATAATTTGTCGATAATTTTACTCATAACTTTTTGTATTTAATTGTTTATTAAAATTGTTAATTATTAACTTATATTACGCACCATCGATCAGAGTCTCGCCGTCCTGAAAGGACGTAATCTTCATAACCGCAGGTCGCTGACCTGCGGCAGTTAAGCGACAAGGTCATGCTGCCTGAAAGGCAGGATTTTCTTACGCTCACTCCGTCTTGCCTTTCGGGCAAAGACAGTCGTGGCGGGCGTTCTCCGCAGGTCAACGACCTGCGGTTATGAAAATATTGCCTTTCAGGCAACGTAACTTTGATTGTTCTGCGTAACATGAGTTAATAATTATAATTTTAAAAACTGTTGATTTATTAATTGTTAATTATGCCTTCGGGAGTTTACTGCGGCGTAGTTGTATTTTTGAATACGGCATATACCGATTTAGTTCCGCAACTCTGAAACTCAAATTTAACGTTTCCGTAAATACGCTCGTTTGTTACAGTCAGGTCGATAATCAAAGGCGCTGCATCAAGATACAGTTTCCCGCCGTTCAGTTCAACAGGACTTTCGGACTTGAAACCGCCTTTGAACATTATCTCTTTTACTGCGGAATTGCCCTGCGAGTCGGTTGACATAACGTTATAACCGCTTTCTTCGTCCTGCCTTGTATCAATACTTGTTCGCGCCGTTGTGTTTTCCAAAAAGACAAATGCAGTTTCAGCATTGCCTTCGGCTTGCTTTTTTTCCTGTCTGTCGCCTGCGTTTTCGGGCGTCAAAGACAGCTCGTCGGCTGTCAGTTTAATTTCGGTGATTTGTTTTGCATCCGCCGAAAGGATAAAGCGTAATTCCACGTTTTTCGAGTTTTCAAACGATACGCTGCCTACGTACTCCTGCGGTTCGGCAAAGGGCGTCAATTTGCCGCTTGTTCCCGAACATGCCGTCAAAAGGCATATTGACGCAATGATTGTTAATAGTTTTGTTTTTTTCATCTTTTTTAATTTTTACGCCTCCTGCGAGAGGCTGATATACCTTTAAGATTTTGTTATTAATCTATCCCTAATATAGTAAGTACGCCATTTTCTAATTTATATTTCAATACTGCATACTCCGTATATGTATCGCCTGTGGTTGTTACCGAATTACCGTTTCTGATAATATCCCCGCGGTTGAATGCAAATGTTACGCTTTTACCGGTCATGGCGGAACCACCGGAACAATGCGTATCTACGACTTCCTTACCGTTGATGATGAGTTTGTCGTAAGACAGCCGCATGCCGCTGTTTACATCGACAAAACCGAAAGTTCCCGCTTCAGCGTTAATATCCAGTTTCATTTTATTTTGCGAACATGCTGAAAACATTATCATACCAATACATGCCGCAACAACAATTAAAATTTTTCTTTTCATTTCTTTATTTTTTTTATGCTCTATTTCAAAGAGCGGTTAATAATTTTTCTTTAAGATTTGCTACGTCGAACGGAGCCTTATTTTATTATTGAATGTTATAATTTCCTCCAACTGCTTTTTCTAATGTAACCGTAATATTTTGATTTTTAATATTTATATTATCACCTTTACGTAACTTGGTTTTATCGTTATAATAGACAAAATACATTTCATATTTACCGTTGGGCGTAAGACATAACCCGGAACCTTTGGGTTTTAATAAATGAAAAAACTTATATTTTTCACCGTAAATTCCTACTGCTACGTAATAATTAAATTTATTTTGAATATAGATTTCATTGGAAAAAGGACCTTCACTCTCGCCGTCATAGCCGTTAGGTAATATTTCAAACGGATTGAATGAAAGAACCTTATTATAATTTGCAAGAAGAACAGGATCGGTTAATATTTGCAAATTACTCTTCAGTTCCTTTTCTCCCCATTCCGTTAACATGGTTCCTTTACCATAAATAACACTATCATCTTCAAGAGTCCCATTATAAAGATATGATGATATCGAAAATGATATTTCATTATTTATTATCGTGTATTTTTTATACACAGAAATAAAATTTGGTTCTTTAAAATCTGATTTACGATTAAAATCAAATATAATCATACGCCCATCCTTAAAAAACTTAATTAAATATGACCTTTCGTATGAGGTCGAATTTCTTGAATCAATAAACCAAATATTATTTGTTAATATCTCATTTACCTTATTCTCATTTCCATGTACGTTCATTAGGGAAGCAACATAACATAATATTAACCCCAAAACATAACGCTTATTCATAATTATTCTTTTCATATCTTTTTTATTTTTTTGCCCCATTCGGAACGGGTTATAATTTATTTTTAATTTTTCTTTAAGCGTTTTGAACTTGACGGATTTTCACGCTTCATTTATTCATTTTCTTGCGGTTTGTCAATAGTTTGCGGACTGCCGTTTAATACAACCTGTGCAGTACCTTTGCTAAATGATTCGGCATTATCATATATAAACGGAATAACGACTTCTCCATTAGTATTAATGAAGCCCCATTTGCCGCCTTTAAAAGAAACATATCCCTGTAAAGCGTTCCCGAACACTGCACTAAATTCAGGGTCAATAGAAGACCATTGTCCGCCAACATTGACCGCTGCCAGTCCGTCCGAAAAACTTCGGGCAAAATCATATTTTAAAGGAATAGATTCATTTCCTGTTTTATCAACAAATCCGTATTTGCCTTTGAAATTTATAAGCGCCAATCCTTCCGAAAAATCGTTAGCGCCATTGTATTTCAAAGGAATGATTTCATTTCCTGTTTCATTTATATATCCATACAATTTTTTCGATTTGACCCATGCACGGTCATCGCAGAATGTTCCTGCATCGTCGTATTTCAAAGGGCAGATTTCGTTTCCCGTTTCATCTATAAATCCATACAGCTTTCCTGATTTTACCAATGCGCGATTATTTGAAAAATTATCGACATACTCATATTTACATGGAGCAATTTCTTTGCCTGTTACATCGACAAATCCCCATTTGCCGCCTGTAATCTTTTTTGTGTACACTGCAGGAAAACTCCCGAAAGCATCGCTGACTTTTACGTTTCGTAGCTTTCCACCCGTATTTACCGCAGCATAGCCTTCCGAAAATGCTCTTACGTCGGTATATATTGCAGGTATTACTATATTTTCATCCGCATCTTTAAAGCCGTATTTTTTATTGTCGGAGTAAATCTTGAGGCTTGTGCCATCGCCGATGCTGTCTTGCGCCGATATTTCGTGCGTAGAGAAAATAGCGGATGCAAAAAAAATCATTAACATGGCGCATTTAACAGCTGCGTTTCTTGCATTTCTGGAATATTTTTTCATCTTTCTTTATTTTTTATTCCATTTTGGAACGGTTAATACTGATTTTCACTCTTGCTCCTGTTTTGTCTCTATATTTTTAAATTCAACAGGCACAGTACCTAAATCCTCAATTTGATTACTGCTGACAACATAGATGCATTTGACTTCACCTGTTACGGCGCCTGTACCTAAGCCTTTTTTGATGTTAATTCGCCAGTTTTCACCACGCCACGGATAGGTATAATCCAAAATACCATCTTTAACAGCTAACGATACGTCAAAAGATGATTTTGAGTTTACTTTACGAATAGTTCCACCGCCGGAATCAATGTAAATACCATTAAATTCGAAAGATACTTTTTTTACAGTATCTCCTTTTGCACTCAGCACAAAAGAAACTGTCGCCTCGTCGCACTTTTCCAGTTTGACAGCGCCTCGATACAGGATTTCGCCTGCGGCAAGTTTTGGCTCCTGCGCCAGAACCGCAGGCACAAACATGAGAGTTGCAATAACTCCAAGAAATAAACATTTTATTTTTTTCATATTTTTATTTTTCTTATGCCCCTTTAGGGAGCGATTCATATTATTTTCTGTTATTCGTTTCCGCAATTTATGGTTATTTTACTGTCGGGAATGTCTTTTATAAAAATGATGACGCTGTCCGGTTGCTTTACCGTATCGAAATAATAGGAGCGAGACAAGCCGCTTATAGAGCCTTCACGGGTATTGTATTCCGTTCCATCAACAATGATTGAAACATCGGGTGTTTTGGGGAATTCGAGTCCTCCGCTTTTACCTATAAACGGCATACCTGCCGGGTTAAGACCAATACCTGAAAGCGTTATCGAAATCTTGTCATCTTTGACACCTATTGCCATATCAACGATGTTTATATTGTAGTCGCTGTATTTAACGGGCATTTCCACCCAGCGGCTTTTTACTTCCGTTTCGTTGCCTGCACGGTCAATATATTTGATTTCGCCATCTGCCAAAGCAAGCGCTTTGCCATCATCCGAAAATTTAGATATTTCATCATATTTGAATGCAGTGATTTCATTTCCTTTTTTGTCAATTAATCCGAATTTGCCGTTTAGCGCGACTTCTGCCACGCCCTTGTCAAAAGTAAAATTTTGAGCGTAAAATTTTTGAGTTGACCTAACGCCGCCGTCATTTTTGATGATTTGGGTTTCGTATTTCAATGGAATTGCTATTTTGCCGTCGAGATCTATAAAGCCTGCTTTTCCGTTATTAAATACAGCCGCCAATCCTTCCGAAAACGATCCTGCATCGTCGTATTTTGCTGTCAGGACATTATCGTTTTTGTCGATAAATATCCATTTTCCTTTCAATTTCACTGCAGCCCTTTCTTCGGAAAATACTAATGCCTGTTCATACTTGAAAGATATAACTTCCGTTCCGTCCTGCGAAACATAGCCCCACTTCCCCTGCTTCTCTTTCGGGGTGAGCGCGGTTTCGTTTTGCGCTATCGCCCAAAATGGCGACAAGCCGATTAATGCCGTTAAGACAATTAAAATTTTTCTTTTCATATCTTTTTAAATTTTTATGCCCCATTCGGAGCGGTTAATAATTATTTTTCCTCTACAACCTTTTTGAAATATTTTGTCCATCCTGCGGCATTGTAAGCTTTTTTCGTGCCCGGCGGAATATGCAGTTTCCCAATTTTACATTTGCCTACGCCGAAAACATTGCTGTCTGCCGTCGGCGGATTTTTCCATTGAACAAACAGATCGCTCAGCGTGCAGTTAAATATGGCGCGCTTTTTTATTTCCACAACACTTTCCGGAATTGTACACTTTCCTTCTTTTCCGTTCGGGCACGAGAGCAAAACCGTTTTATCGCGATCGTACAAAAGGCCATCGACCGACGAATAGTTTTTATTCCCGGCATCAACACTGTAAGCAACTATATCATCGCATGAGTAAAACGCTCTTTCGTCGATTTCCGTTACGCTTGCTGGGATCAGTACGGCAATAATACTGAAACGGTAAAATGCGCCTTCCCTTATTGTTTTAAATCCTTCGCTGATTGCCAATACACTTTTCTGCCGCGTTAATTTAATAAAATCATCAACAGAGCCGGGCGAAACTCCATATTGCGTCATGTCAAAGGAAATATTTATTTCGCCGTTTCCATATTCGACTTTGTTTTCAGGCGTCATTTCGCCCGAAACAAATATTGTATCGTTACGGCTTTGTATTGAAAATGAAATCTCCGCTGCGGCCAATTCGTCCACTGTTGCCGCTTCCTGTCCATGCACCGTAAGCGGCAACAGTATTCCAATCATTAGCATTGCAGCCAATGTTGATAATAATTTTTTAATTCTTACTCTTTTCATCTTTTTTAATTTTTATATCCCATTTCAAGGAACGATTAATATTCTTTTAATTGATAATTGACAGTTATTTGTTTTGTTCCGTATATTATTCTTAATTGTTCATTAATCTTTCTTCTATATTCTTTCACTATTTTTCATACCTGACAGGTTTCGAAACCTGTCAGGTATGATATTTATTCATCACTTTCTTCGATTATTCCGAATTTTTTCCAGTCCTTGTTTTTTTCATAAACTGCTTTTGTTCCTGCGGGAACGATTAGTTTCGCTTTGCTGACAGGCGTTGACAGAAACGCAAAAGCGCCAACTTTGGGCGGCGTAGCGTTCTTTATTTCCATCGTTTTAAGATTATTGCAATTGAAAAGGGCATAAGATTTGAGGCTTGTTACGTCTTTTCCTATCGTTATTGATACGATTTTGGACATGGCAAAGGCTCGCTGTCCAATACATGTAATGCCATCGTCGATGACAACATCAGTAACGGTCGAAATCTCGTCGCTCCATTCCGGATTTCCGGGAATATCTCCTATTCCGCTTACGAAGAGCATATTGTTTTCAACTATCCATTCAATATCGGAATCATCTAAATTTTGGGCGCCGATAGTCGATTGTTCAAAAATGGATTGCAGTTGCAGTTCGGGAATATCATCTATTTCCGTTTTTTCCCAATACAGAACAGGACGTTTCGCTTTATCATTCCATATCCATGGAGACTGTTCGCTGTCGCCGAATGAGAATCCGAACTGTTGTTTTCGCTGCTTTTCGCTCAAATCTTCCTGATAACGCCACCACGACTCCTGTTGCGTGTAAGCAAAGGCAATTGCATTTTTTTTCGAAAACTCCTTAGATTCTTGCGCATTGCCGTTTTTATATTTGCGAATGACAATATCGTCTTTGTAATAGACATCAGGATTACGATAATAGGTAAGTCCGATAGATGCTACCGGAGTTGCTACGCTTCTGTTTTTTCCGTTAGCCTCGACGTTTCTGTTCAACGACACGCATTTGGTTATTGCTCCCGAAGGATGATTGTATGCAGCTATTCCGCCCGATCCGCCTACCATGCTTCCATTCGAAAGAGCCGATGCCGTAGAATAGCAATGCGATATAAAAGCGCGAATTTTCATGTTGCCAGAATTGACGCTGATGCCGATTCCTCCCGAGCCGATACCGATGCCAATGCCGCCACTAATAGGTTGTCCGTTGCCTCCTGTTATGCCGCCGGCATACCCTGTCGTTTTTCTTTCGGAAACAAGTATGGAGCCAATAGAGTAACAGTTGGTAATAGTTCCGACGTTGATACCTGCAATACAGCCTCCATAAGCGCCACTTTCATAACCAAACAGAGTTTTGAGTTTTTTCTTTGAAGCAGTGGCATCATTATTTGCTTCTATCGCTATTTTGGCAGAACAACCTGTGATAAGCCCGTAATTGACGCCGGCAATGCCTCCGATATACAAAATTTTTGCAATGCCCGTATAACGAATATTACCTGTTATGCAAAGATTTTTCACTGTTCCTTTTTCCTCTATCAATCCAAATAGCCCGACGGATGCTTCTTCATTGCGAAAATTGATAATTGTAATCGTGTATCCGTTGCCGTCGAACGTTCCCGAAAATCCCTGTTCGTTTCGTTCACCGATACTGCCTACAGGCGTCCATTCGTCAAGAGTAATATCGTTCATCAGTATGTAATTGCCGCTCAATGATGCTGCATCGGTGTTAAGCGAAGCAAGTTCTTCGGCAGTACGGATTTCTATCGGAGCAGTCTGCGACCGTATCATTCCCGATAACATCAAACATGATACAGCAATAATCAAATTTTTTCTATTCATACTATTATATTATTTTTTAAAGCGATTAATATTCTTTTAATTGATAATTGACAGTTATTTATTTTGTTCCGTATTCCGTATATAGCCATCTTTTAATTGTTCATTATTTTTCTATTGTAAGTTTTGCGTTAAGATATTGTAATGTAATATTCACATTACTGCCGGGGTTTGCGTCAAATCTGACAGTGTTGGTTTTGTCGTCGGCATTATATTTTACCACAAGGACGTTATGCAAAAGTTCGGTTTGCATAATAACTGTCTTGCCGTTTTTCAATACTTCCTGTTCTGCTCCGTTCAGAAAAACACGTATGCCCACAGCGCAGCCTATTATGCTCTTTTTGCGCGTCAATGAAACAGTACACGGAGTTTCGATTTTGACGGATTCATTGGCAAGGCTTTCTTCTTCTGCTTTCTGAATATCAGAACGAGCCTTTTTATACGCGTAGATAGAATATATATCGTATATCAGCCATATACAGCCAAATACTACCAGCAATCCGCTACTGTCTGTGCCTCTGAGAACAAATTCTCCCGATAATCCTCCGATTATCAACCCTATGCTTATTAGCAATTGAATAATTTTCCAAGTCATAATTGTAATTTTTAATTTATTGATTTATATTATTTTTAATTTTTCTTCCGGATTGGCTACGTCGAACGTAGCCTTATTTTATTATTGAATATTATAATTTCCTCCAGCTGCTTTTTCTAATGTAATTTCAGTATTTTGATTTATAACTTTCACCTTTGGGATAGTTCTTCACTCTTGATTGTTTAGCATTTATGATTGAGTTATTAAATTTTACATTCTTCACTTGTTTGCGCTTCTCGCAATGACGTTACTTTACAACTTTATATTTTTTTTGTTTTTAAACCTGACAGGTTTTCAGCAACCTGTCAGGTTTGACGCCATCGGTTACAGGCGAAATCACTTTTTAGTCAAAGTTAAATTATCACCTTCATAGGTTAGCATAAGCTTATTGCCGTTGACAGTTCCGATTATTTCTTCCGCATCGTCGCCAATTCCCAATTTCAATGTAACCTTAGGTCTTGAATAAGTATAGAACCCCATACCGTCCATTTCATCAATATCGGGTCCTGACATTGATAATTCATACAACATATCCGTCGGAAAAGATACGGTAAGCGAATTTCCACCTTCACTAAACACCCAAGTTGTTCCTGTAAGTGAATCGGGCGCATCAACTTCATCATCCTTGCTGCAGGATGTGAGCGCGACATTCATAGCTAATAACGCAGCAACAGCCAAATAAAATAATTTTTTTTTCATAATAAATTCTCCTTTTATTTAATAAATGTTAATCTATTACAAAAATAGATCGCCGTTTTATTTAAAAATACCCCACAAGTGGGAGTTTTTTATTTTCATGCTAAAAAACCCCACAAATGGGATATTGCCAAGAATGCTGCCTGCTCGATGTTTTACTGATTGATGCTACGCATCGGTTAACTTATATTTTTTCAATACCAAAAACACAAATAAAATTTATATAACCGGTTTATATATAGTTGCTCCTTAAAAAGGTCGTAAAACATTTATTAATAGATAATTATAAATGAAAATCAGATGAAAAAATTGCAGGGTTTTAATCAATACAGACATAAAACCTTGCAAATAAAATCTTAGTTTTTCTTCTTTTGTCTTGATACAAAAGAAACAAAAAATCAAGGCGAGCCTTCTCGGCGACCCGCTAACGGCTCAACGGCTAACGGAATTAATGTCTTGCTTCGCTTGACGGAATTCCGTTTTAACGCCGTCTGCGCCGAGCGGGTTCCCCCGCCTGCGAAGTCTATGCCATTTTTATTTTCTAATCAACTTTTGTTCGTGCGTAAAGGTATATTTTTCAACTGATCAACATGCAGAAAAATTAATAGAACGTTGAGAAGGCGGCGTTCCCGCAAGTCACAGTCGTAAATCGGAGTTACCGTATAACGTCGGCTGCTCTTGACCTTTTGGTTACTTTTGCGTCAAGGCAAAAGTAACGGGAAAAATATCTTTTTTCTCTGAAAAATACACTTTTTAAAGAACGACTATATATAATAAAACTTTTCAATACGAAAAGCTGCTGAAGCCTATAAATTCGCGCAATACCGATGTCGGTGGAATTTGTTTTATGTCTTTTATATCTGCCTGGCTAAAGTAGCTTATGAATTTTAGCAGTCGAATGGCTTCGGCATATTCGAGTTCGGTGGGAGGAATTTTAAGCAGCAAAGGTTCGACAAGGATTCGCAAAACCGAAAGTTCATAAACCAATGATGAATTGAACATTACATCTGCATTTTCCTGATATGGAAAAATATTTCTGTTTTCGCCATTTCTGACGCTTTGCCAGCGGCGTATTGTGTCGAGAGCAGAATATGAACGCGATTGCGCATCCCTTACTATGCGGCGTATCAGGCGATTATCGGTTGTCGGAATACGATTGTTACTGTCCAGCGCTATTGACGTTAAAGCCGATGCATAGATTCTGAATTTTCGCTTATTGTCAATATGTTCGGTAAGCTTGGGATTTAATGCGTGAATGCCTTCGATTATCAAAATATCTTTTGCGCCGACTGTAAGTTTTTCGTTATCATAATAACGTTTGCCCGTATGGAACGAGAATTTTGGAATTAAAACGGTTTTTCCTTCGAGCAGGCTGTTTAGCTGTTCATTAAGCAAATTTAAGTCGAGTGCGTGAATTGATTCAAAGTCATAATCGCCTTTTTCGTCTTTTGGCGTAAATTGTCTGTCAACAAAATAATTGTCGAGCGAAATAATTACAGGATTCAGTCCCGCCACTTTTAACTGAATGGCTATACGTTTTGCGGTAGTAGTTTTTCCACTCGACGAAGGTCCGGCTATCAATATAATTTTCACGTCTTTACGCTGTGAAATCATGTCGGCGATGGATGCATATTTTTTTTCGTGCAAAGCTTCGTTCACTTTTACAAGCTCGCCGAATCTGTTTTGTTTTATTGCATCGTTGATGCGACCTACGCTGTACGCACCCAAAATCCTGTTCCATTCCAGATTTTCCTGAAATATTTCGAACATTTTGTTTTGTATGACGATATTTTCGAGTTTGTCGGGTTCATCGCTTCGCGGAAACATCAGCAGCAGTCCTTTGTAATAACTTACTAATCCGAAAGTTTTTAAAAATCCTGTTGATGGCAGCAAAGGTCCGTAATAATGGTCGGCATAATTATCCAGAAAATACACCGATGTATAAAAGCGCGGACGTGTTTTGAGCAATAATACCTTTTCGTGAAAACCGTTTGCTTCAAACAGCTTTATAGCATCTTCGGACGGTATCTTTTTCTTTATAAAAGGGATATTTTCGGCAACAAGCTTGTGCATATACTGTTCGAGCCTGTTGATTTGTGCAATCGTAAGCTCTTCGCCATCGTTGCTGACTTCACAGTATAAGCCTTTTGATACCGAATGCTGTACAATAAGAGTATGTTTCGGAAAAATGTCTTTAAGCGCCTTTTGCAGCAGAAACGTAAGGGTACGCTGATATACGCGCATTCCGTCGGGATTGGAAATATCAATAAACTCGACTGTGACCGGCGCATAAATACGGTACGAAAGCTCTTTCAGTTCGTTGTTTACATAAGCGCCAAGCGTTTGCGAGCCGAGTTTTACCTGCCGGTCGCATGCAACATCGAGAAGCGTGGTTCCGGGTAAATATGGCTTTCGCTGCTGATTGTTTTTGCAAAAAACGTCTATTTCATTCATAAATCACTGCTAATTAAAATATGTTTCTACAAATTTACATAAATTTCTCGAATTCATGAAACATTTAATAATAAAATTCCATTAGACCTCAAATTCCGCCCATTGAAAGCAAGCGCTTTTAAACCGCAAAAATAATGAAATAAAAAATCAGGCAATTTATATTTAAAACTGTCTGATTTTTCTTGTGTTTAATTAATAATTTCCGAGTGGCTTCGAAATTTATACTTTTATATTTCCTTTTTCAGCCGGTCAAGCCATGCATTTATACGATTTTCGGTAAGATTGTCTTCATTGTTTACATCAAGCGGCAAACCAACAAACTTATCATCAATTACCGATTCGGATGCATCAAATGAGTATCCTTCGGTGTCAACCATTCCGATTATCGTACAGCCTTTTTCCTTTATAATACCGTAAATTTTTCCCAAAGCATCGCAGAATGAATCTGAATATGCAGCAGAATCGCCGCAGCCGAATATCGCCGCTTTTTTTCCCGACAGATTTATCGATGTCAATTTCTTTTGATAGTCTTCCCAGTCGTCTTGCAAATCTCCAAACCCCCATGTAGATGCTCCGAAAAGCAAAACATCATAATTTTCAAAATCAGTAATTCCCGATGCAACATCATATACATCAGACGATGCAACACCCAACTTTTCAGCAATTTTCACTGCTATGTCTTTTGTGTTTCCGGTTGACGATCCGTAAAAAATTCCAATCTTACTCATATATCTGTTTTTTAATGCAAAATTACAGGCAATATTTCTGTGCCGCAATCCCAATTTATTATGATTTTTTTACATGAATATAACTAAATGTTGTTAATTTTAAGTAAAAACTTTGGCGTTTAATAATAATCTTAATCAATAAAACAGAACTGATTACGTAATGATATGGTATTATCTTACGATTTTTACAGTTATTTTGAAGCTAAACGCATAAATTTATTACATATTGTAATTTTAAGGGTTGTAAATTTACAGGCAATAATTCAAAAACAAACGCTTTACAGTGAGAAACACAAAATAAATTTCGTACCGGCAAAATTCCATTTACAGCAAAGCGCATTATTGAAAACAAATGCACTGAATATCAAACAAGTTTTTGTTCGATAGCCATCCTTACCAGCGCCATTGAATTTTTTGCTCCGAGCTTCAAAATTAAATTTTTGCGATATGTTTTTATTGTTTCCACGCTGAGATATACCTTGTCGGCTATTTCCTGATTGGTGTAGCCATCTATAATTAATCGCAACAGTTCCTGTTCGCGAACGGTAAGCCATATTTGATTTTCGCTGCGTTTTTTCATTAAAATGTCTATTTCATCGCACATAAATATTTTGTCTTCCATCACGGTTTCTATGCCTGCAATTACTTCTTCCGACAAGGCATTTTTAAGAATATATCCCGATGCTCCGTTATCCATCACGCGTCTGGCTATCGAATATTCATTGTGAGTAGTAAGTATCAATATTTTTATGCCGGGAAACTTTAGTTTTATTTCCGTGCAAAAATCCACTCCGCTGCCGTCGGGAAAATTAATATCAAGCAAAAGCACATCCGGCGTTTGCAAATCAAGAGCCTTTCTGCATTCCGACAGAGACGAAGATGTACCGATGACTTTTGCAATGCTCGATTCGTTGATCGATAATGTTAATCCTTCGACCAGCATTCGGTGGTCGTCTGCTATGTGTACTGTTATCATGATGGTTCTATTTCGATGTTTATTTCCGTGCCTTTGCCGGGCGAGGAATAAATGTTCATTTTTCCGTTGTATGTTGCAACGCGGATGCGCACGTTTTCGAGTCCCGAACCTTTTGTAACTTT
>JAIRZQ010000024.1 GCA_031267135.1 Prevotellaceae bacterium | reverse complement strand
GATACAAAATCTATATGACCAACTATTCTTAAAATTCCTTATTTATTCCCTATATTTAACCCATCTTTTAACTTAATTTATAAAAAACTCGCCGATTAGCTGCAATGTGGGTTAATTGTATAAAACCTGTCAATCAGGGTATTTGGCAAGAAACTTTTCATACTGCACCATCATATTGGAATACATTTCTTCGTAGCTGCTTCGTGCAGAAGGGTGATAAGAGTAAATAGATACTCGCTTCGTTGCTTTATCATACTGCAAAACATTTTCCTTATCAATGGTATTGTCTTTGTCTTTAAACAGCCGATAAACAAATTCATTCTGAGGGGTACCGCAGCAAACGATAATGTGTGGGTTTAATATCTCTATTTCCTTTGCCAGAAATTCTTCGTACTGCAAAATGTATTCCTGTAGTTTACCGTCGTCGCAAACCGCTCCGCCGAAATGCTTCTTTGCATTAACAAAAGCAAAGGGTGTTTTGACGGCAAACTCAACTACTGCTTCAAGATTTAGTTTGTCGAAAGGAATTGTTTTGCCGTTTTCAACGTGAAGCAAGCCGTAAAGCCAGTAAGCCAAATTTTTGAAAAGCTGGCCTTGATACAGCTCTTTTTTATTCCAAATCCAGCTAAAAATGTCGCCGGGGTGACCATGGGGTTCTTTCAGGAGAAAGAGTACCTTTTTGGGCATTCTTTCGTACTCCTGCACATCGTGAATAATGCCATCAGGGGCAAAGTATGTGCCGTATTCATCCGTTTTCTCACATTCTTTTTGCCATTCTTTGAACAGCTCTGATAATCTTTTCTGTGTATTCATATTCTTTTTAATTTAAATGTTTTTTTAATTCATTTTCAACCACTTTCGAGTCGTGTTCATTCTTTGAATGGATAAACGAAATGCTCAGCCAAGTTAATACGACTATGGCAACCGCAGCAATCATTCCATCTTGTTCGGCTTCTTTTATTTTATCGTTTTTGGCTTTGGTTGCTCGTTCGCTGCTGCGGCGCATGTGGCTTGCCTGTTCCATTTTCTCTTTTTTGCCCTGCGCAGCGCTCCAGGCAATCGCCGCCAGCGCAATAAGCAAATACACTATCAACATTCTTGTAATGCCAATCACAATGCCCATTACTATGCCTGCATTATTGTTTCGTTTTATGCTTATCCATATAGACCATACGAATGTTAAAGCGATAATAATATAAAGGAATATTGGGTTAAGTTCAAGTTTAGCTGGAATAAAAACTGCCAAAATGCCTACCAAACAAGTGATTATGGCATCGCCCCAACTTTTGTAGATAATGATTTCGCCTCTTTTGGATTTGGCTGCAAGCCAGAGAAACAGAATTAACGCGCCAATGCCAAGAATCCATAACAGGGTACTGTAATCTGGGGCTGTATCAACTTCGTTGCCTTGGGGCGTTGCTGTTTGTGCAGGGACAGAGACAGGGGCAGGGGCAGGGACAGGGACAAGGGCAGGAGCAGGGGCAAGGTTGCTTTCTTTGACCGCCTGCACGCTGTTGTTTCCGGTCATATTAAATTCCAATGACTTTGAGCCGTCAATCATTCTCCAAATGCCGGAATAATTGTTCGCGGAAAAAGTACCGTTAAAAGTTTCGGTTTCCGTATATTCGTTGCTATATCCTGTCATCTGTAAATTTTGTCCGTCTAAATGCCCCGATAATTGCATTGAATTTTCCGGGTGATTCGCATAAGAGTATTCCCCCGTTACGTTTCCATTACTGTAAATGTTCAATTGCATTTTACCCACTTTGTATTTTCCGATAGTACCCGAAAACAAATACTGTTTCACTCCTTCCATAAAACTTTTTGTTTTGCCGTTGCGTGTTATTTCAACTGACAAATCATCATCGTCAAAGCAAGATATGGAAAAACCGTTTTCAGGGTTGCCCTGCTGAAATGCCGACGCAGTGTAATATAAATTATGCGCCACTTCGCCTGCCTCTATCGGACTCGCAATCTGTTCGTGGTCCTGCATAAAAGCATAATTTTCCATCCCGACCAATGCTTTCAGTCTGGTTGACAATACTTTGTTTGTCAAGAGATCATCGGGGTAAACGCCCTCGTTTTTTTGAAAATACTCAAAAGCGGTGTTCGCTTTTGCTGACTGTGCACTGACATTGCTACAGCCCAACAACAAAAATGGGCTTAAAAGGATAAACAGAAATTTCATTTTCATTTTATAAATATTGCTTACTTTTATTCACAGTCTCTACCAAAACCTTTTCCACCAAACAAACACGAACGGCTCACGCCCTTTGGACGTGAACCCTCGCAGCTTATTCTCGGTAGAAATTACTGGTAAGTATAAAATAGATAAACAAAACCACCGGCCTCATTACCTTATTATTTAGAATGATTTGATGATTTTCACGGTTTTCCCGTTCACACGCACCAGATAAATGCCTTGCGGCAAATGACTTACCCAAATACTTTCGTTTGGTAAAACTGTCCGTTGCAACACACTATTTCCGTTCGCATCTGAAATCGTTACAGGCGTATTTTCTGTAATTCCTTCAATAATAAAACTTTCCTTAACAGGGTTGGGATAAAGCTTTAGCGATTGCGTTTCTATCCTGTCAACGCCTGTACCGGGCAGGATTTCCAGCGTCCCATTTACGAGGATGTATTCGTAATTATTGTCCGAACCGCCCGATAATACAATACCGTAGGGGCCGACCGGCGAATTGGCGTCGGCAGCGCAGCCAATTGACGGCAAAACATCCAAACGGCTTTCGTCGTCGTCGTTTTTGAACCCGTTATATGATAAAGTAAAATCAGGATTTGCATCCCCATAAAGCCGGACGGTATCGCTTACCGCAATGGTTAGTATAGCTTTACTTATTTCCAATTGCCCCGGCACATAACTGAACTCGTAGTTGTTGTCGCTCGCATTTCCGGCGGTAAGGGTATAAGTTCCGACGACGCTGTTTTTCGTTGCTGAGGTTGTAACCTCCGGTAAAGCGTCTATATCATCCGGAGTATCGTCGTTTTTGAAACCTGAATAAGAGAATGTGAAAACGGGATTTTCATCCCCGTAAACCCTGCTTGCATTGTTTACCGCAACGGTTAGCGGAACTTTGTTCACGACAAGTGTGCGACTAACAGAGACTGCGCCGTATTCGGTATTTCCACCTTGTGCGGCGGTTATTTGCGCACTGCCCGCATGATGCAG
>JAIRZQ010000014.1 GCA_031267135.1 Prevotellaceae bacterium | reverse complement strand
ACCGACACTTTTTGATTAGAGGGGGCTTGTACATTAAAAAAACACTACTCAACCGCAATTTTACAGCCATTGAGCATTGCTTTTTTGCCTATCCCGTTTTTTACCGGACAGTAATAATTAAGAATTAGTGGAATAAAATTAAGTGTTGACAAAGTTTTAGCGATTGCAAAGACCATTACTACAATCAAAGTCAAACTTCAAGAGAGCAATGAAACACTGATAAAAACCATGATACTAACACCGCAATATATGTCAATCGCCTGCCTGTTTGAAACAGTTTTTTGGAAGAAATTCGCCAGGGTGTGGTATTGACGAAGTCAAGAAAAACAAAGAGGACAATTCTAAAAAATCGTCCTCTTCGTTTTTTGCTGCGCAATATGTTTTATTTGCGTTTCGGTTTTGTGAAATAATAACCAACCGAAAGTTCTATACTGCCGTTGTTGTTGTTCGATATTTTGGTTAAATCGAAATCGTAAGCTACGCCTAAACGTATGCGGTCGGTAACAAGCGACTCAAAAACTAACGATATTGCATCATATTGGCGAGTTTCTTTGTCAACATCGGTAAACCACAATACGCCTGTGCGATAACTTCCGCCTATCCAAAATTTTTCATTAACCTGCAACATTGCATTTACATCTACATTAACAGGATTTTGAAAATCGCTTTTTAACAAAGTCGATGGAAGAAATTTTACTTTATCACTTAATGAAATACTGCCTCCGACAGTCAAAAAATAATTTGCTTTTGCTCGTATTATATGCATTGTTGTTTTATCGGCTTTGCTCGAAATTATTCCCAAAACAGACAGTCCCGCATAAAAGTTTTTCATATCAAAGTAAACTCCGGCATCAATACTTGGTTTCCACATGTTTTCGGTGTTGCCTACGTTCGGGTCAATTCTATCATCGTAACTTGTAAGTTTCGACTTGTTGACGCCATAATTTACAAATCCGCCCGACAAACCAAAACTTAAACGTCCCGTATTGCTTACTTTGAAACGGAATGCGTAATCAAGCATAAAACTGTTTGTATAATTGGCTCCTATTTGGTCGTTAACATAAATGAAACCTATGTTTGAACCGCGTGCCAGACTGCCGTCGATACTGAACATCGCTGTTTGCGGCGCTCCGTTAAATCCTACCCATTGCCTGCGATACAACAAGTTTGCAAACAAAGCATCTCTACTGCCTGCATATGCAGGATTGATATATGTACCATTGAACATGTATTGCGAAAAAAGCGGAATTTGTTGTGATTCGGCTTTGTTTGTACTCACAATTATTAATATGCTTATGATTAATGTTATATTTTTCATATTTTTATTTAAATTTGATATTAATTCTATTTTTAATTTAATTAATAAAATCAACCAAAATAAAGAGTAAAAAACCGTTTATGTCTTTCACTCTTTATTGTTGTTTCATTTATTTTTTCAAATGTACGTATCCTGTTTTTGTTGTAATTGCTCCATTTGCATCTATCAGGCTAATGCTAAAGAAATAAACATCGTCAGGCAAATTGTTGCCATTCCATGTATTATTCTTGTAATTTTTAGCTCTGAATACTTCCGTACCCGACCGATTGAAAATTCTCAATTCGTTTTGCGGATATATTTCAAGCATGTGTATGTAGAAGAAATCGTTTTCGCCGTCTCCGTTTGGAGTTACAACTCGAGGTAAAATAATTTCATCGCTCAACCCTGTTATTGTACAATGAACGTCAACGATATTATCAAGTTCATCAGTCATAAGCATGTCGCCGCTCACATTGATAGCAGTATTTCCTTTCCATGTTCCGCGCCATAAGTATGTATATGCGCTTGCTCCATTGCCTTTTGCAAGCAATATGAGTTTCTTGCCTCCAACCATAATATCGCCGCTTGCGACAGCATTTCCGTCGTAAGTTGCGGCGATTACCGAACCTGTTGCGGTTCCGCTATTTTGCAAACCAAACAATATTGTGAAATACGAAAGTCCAAAACCTGTTGTTCCGTAAATAACCTGATCTTTAACATCATTTTCGCCATCGTATAATCGATATAAACCATCTTCTACATCTTCAAATGTTACGCTTCCGTCAAGATTATCCAATCCTGTGAATTTTATTTGTCCGCCTTGCCTTAACGTAAAGATTTTTGCATGATTGACCCATGTAGCCAAATCTTTGTTGATAAACAAAGTTACCTTTTGAAGCGGTTTCTGTTCGGTTGTAAAATTAATGACGGCATCTTCCATTACGGCTCCAGTATTATCGGTAAATCTGCCAATGCTCAATGTGTAATTTGTATTATAATCCAACGCGCCTGTGAAAGTTAAAATAATTGTGCGACTATCAGACGACCAATATGGCGAAGTAAAAGCGCCGACAACGCTTGCGCCGAATTTAATTTCGGTAGCGCCTGCTATCAACGAGTTCATTGCTTTGTTGAATGTTATTGATACATTATTAAGATTTATCGAAACATTATTTGCTCCGTTTGCAGGCGTTGTGCTGATAAGCACAGGACGCGCCGTTGTTGTAAAACTATTGTCGGTATTTTCATCCATCTGCACATTTGAACTGTTCTTGAAACCCGATATTTTTATTGTATAGTTTGTAAGATAGTCGAGTTGTCCCGAATAAGTTAATGTTACCGTTTTGCTGTCGCCGCTCCATTGCGGAGATGAAACAGAACCTTCCGTTGCGCTTGTTTGCGTGTTTACAATCTCTACCGTTCCGGCTACGCTTGTGTTCATTTCCTGATTGAATGTTACAGATATGCTGTTCATGTTAATGGAAACATCTGTTGCCGCATTTGCAGGAATAGTGCTTTCTACCAAAGGTTTAACTACTGATGTAATAACTACAACCGATTTTGATGGCGCAGGAGTGGTAAAACTGTTGTCGCTTATCGGCAAAGCCCATATTCCTATACGAGTTGCCAAAACTGTATTGTTTGCGCTTGCCGCAGCATACACATTATTTACATGATCGAATGCCAAACCGTGAGTATTTATTCCTAATGCCGATGAAATCGTATATTTTAATGTTAACGAAAGAACATTGCTTCCATCAAAAGTAACATCAAATATTCTTACTGCACTTTGACAACCTACGGCAATCATTGTACCATCTACGCTAACAGCCAATCCTGCCTGAGCCGAATTTGGAATATCCGTGTTTGTTCCGAAATTGGTTAAAATATTTGCTGATGTTAAATGTACCAACGATGGTATAGTTGCGCTATTAGTCGCTCTATTTTGCGAAATCCACCAACCGCCGCGTCCATCAGAAGCAATACATGAGTTCATATTTTGCTGTAAATTTCCATACAGTCCATCATCATATATGACTGCGCTTGGAGCTTGTTCCCAAGGTGTCGTTAAATTACCTATATTATATTGCAAAAGACTACCTGTATTTGTTACGGTCGCATCTGTATAATCTTCATCGAAAGTAAATAATTTAGTGTTTACACCTGTGTCAATTACCCAGCAATGTGAAATAGAACCATGAATATTTACTCCTGCTGAACTGTATAAACCACCACTGACATGAGTTCCTCCGAATACTTGAGTAAATGCTGCTGTCGGATTTGCAGGATCCATTATCCAAATGCCCGAATGTGCATCGCTCCAGTCAACTATGTACACTTTGCCATCTGGCGCAACGCTTGCACGGAACGGACTGCTTGTAGTAACCCACGGGATATTTCCTTTATATCCATTGCCGTTTTGATGAGTTGTATCCGATAAAGCCGAGTTAAGAATAAAAATACCTTCACCCGCGCTGCCTTGTCCCGTTCCCTGTGCATCGCTAATGTATATACGACCAAAAAACGGACTGTCGAATGTATTATCAACAGATATGCTACGCGGGTCGTAATATTTGAATTGTGCATCATCATTTGACACTTTTGTAGGTTCGGTAGCGCTGTTTGACCTGTACGCTCCTGTTGCTGTTACCGACCATTTGTAAATGCCTGCCTGCAAACCGGCAATGTTAGTTTTAAATTGATGTACGCCCATAGTGCGATTGGATGCTGCCGTAACAGGAATATCTTTTACTACATTATCGCTGTTATCTAATATGTGAATAACGAGCGACGATGCTTTTGCATTCAAAGTATATTTAAATGTATATTCAACAGAATCAACAGTAGAAATGCCTAACTCGGACGCATAAATATTAGCCTCGTCAATTGGCGTATTATTAACCGTTAATATTGCAGAATTTGGCGCCGGAGTTGTGAAGCTATTGTCGGCTTTGGGTAAGGTAAATACTTTCAACCGTTCTGTAATATTATCTACAATATAAAGATTGCCCGCAACATCAAATGCCACATCATGTGTTTGTGCGCTTGTTCCCGTTGTAAGTTCGTATTTTAGAATTAGATGAGAAACTCCGTCAGGCACGTAATTAATTTCAAAAACTCTTACAAATCCTACTTTTGTTCCTATAGCCAACAATTTTCCATCGGGACTGACTGCCATTCCTCCTCTGTTTGAGCCTAATACTTTTAACTCGGTAGTGCCATCTTCCAATGTTTCGATATCGTTAGCGCTGTTATAATCAATAGTTTCTAAAGAATTTACATGTATCAGCGGCGGTACGGCAGCGCCTGAATTACCATCGGCTCTATATTGAGATGCAAACCAGCCTCCGTTTCCATCGTATTCAATAGTTCCGTAAGCATTTGCAAAAAGACTTCCGCAACTAATAACAGCGCTTGGTGCATCTGTCCATGGCGAACTTAAATCGCCAATATCATAACGATTTATTGTAGCCGAAACAGGACTGCTTATTCTGTTTAATATAAATAATTGCGTAGATGTTCCTTCTCCCAATACGTAACAGCTTTGAACTTGATTGTGTATCACTGTACCTCCGTTGGATACTTCGCCTGTCGCCGTATTTCGCGTTCCGCTAAATACTGAAGTAAAGGCTGCCGAAGGATTTGCAGGATTCATTATCCAAACGCCGGAATTATCATAATGCGAATCGGGTATATATACTTTTCCATCCGAAGCAACATGCAATCGTAAAGGTCCATATTGATAGCCATTATCAACTCCTGCAGGCCATGCTATTCCGCCCGTGTAACTTGTATTTTGTTGATTTGTTGTATCTGCAAAAGCCGCATTAAGAATATAAATGCCTCTTTGCGTTGTGCGTCCGCCAGCAACAGTACCGCCTGCAGATTCGGATACATATATTCGTCCAAAGAACGGACTTTCAAAACTGTTATCAATGGCTACACCGCGCGGCGAATAAAACTGGAATTGCTGCGAATTGTCGGATATTAACGCCGGTCTGTCAATCGCGCCTGCTTTTGCGGTAACATTCCACGAATATGTTCCATTGGGTAATGCCGAAGAAAAGTCAAAATCCACAATATTTGCGCCTTTCGGCAACGCTCCTGCATCATACGAAGCAACTTTAATAAAGTTCTCATCGTAAATATCTATAATAACCGATTCGGCATTTTCGTTAAGGGTGAATTGAAATTTATCGTTTCCGTTATATGCAAGTTCCGATGCATAAATATTTGCACGTGCAGGAGCAGGAACTGTTCGGTATCGTGCAATACCCTGATTTTTCGCCATAATCAATAATTCAATATCGTAATTATCGACCTTTGCCCCTGCCATCATATATGTTGCAGGCGTTGCGCCTAATCCTGCGTTTGGATATTTTTCGGAAACTTTAATCGCTTTATCCAGTCCATCGGTAACATCAAATAAAATCACTCCAACTTGTGCTGCCGAAGATTCACAAACAGGAGCAGCCCAAAATATATGCTGAGCATGTCGGAAATATGCACTTCCGCGAGCAATCACATTAAGCGTATATCCCGATTTTTCTGCAAATGTGGCTTTAAGAGTCATTGGAGTCGCATCGGGAAGGCTCCAGTCGAAATGGTATTCGCGAGGCAATAATATTTCGCTGTCGAGATAAATATGATCGCGATCGCCCGAAGGTGAAATGGTAAATATAGGATGTTCTCCCCATAATGCTTCCGTATAATTGGTTGCATCCTGCATACGTTTATAGGCAACGACATCAGGTGGAGATACTGTATCTAAATATTCGAATCCCAATATGCGAATTTGTTTTGAAGTGCCTGTTGTTACGGATGTTGTATATATTCGCACATTCCAGCGCGGTCCGCTTGCGGTAAATGTTTCACCTACTGTTCCTGTTGCCCAGTTTCCCTGACTCTGAGTTTGAAAAAGCAAAGTCGGAGCAGAATTGTCATCATTCCATGTATAAACTTTAAAATAACGTCCATTATTTTCGGGTAATGAAACATCTTCTTTGTTGCAGGCAAGCAGATAGTTGTCGGCAGTAAATGCTATATCGTTGATAATTGAATGTGTGCCGCCTGAAATTCCCGTTAAATCAAGTTCTTTTATGAAAGCGTAAGTTGCCGCATCGTACACATTTATTTTCGGTTCAGTAGTCAGTACATAAATCTTGTCGTTGCGATATATCGCTCTTTTGATATTGGTCGCATCTGTTAGCCATGCAGGCTGTTGATTATTTACCTGAGTAAAATCATAATTATCCAATGCTACAACTCCTGCCGGCTGTGTCGGATGAGGATAATCTTCTGCAAAGTCGTGCGGTACGGGTACGTTTTCGTTGTAGAGTTGGACTTTTGCATAAGCTATTTTTCCCGCTTCCACAGTAACATCAATAACAGTATCGGTTTGATAGTCGGTGGCTTCAAATTTCAATTTGTAATTACCGGGCGTTAAGTTATAGAAAGCAAAAATTCCGTTATATAATGTATCGGTTATATATGATTGCAATTCATTGTTTCCTGTTGCATCAAACAGCATCACTTTTGCGTTGTTCAAAGGTTTCCACTGGTCTGTACTTCCTGCTCTGAATCTATAACGCGCATGTGACATTTTTTCATTTTCACTTTTCACCCAACCGCCGATAGTTCCCGTGTTTGGCATGTCGGCATTAAAGAAACTGTGAAAAAATTGACAAAATCTGTATGCTTCAAGATTACAGTAATCACGATTTAAAAGCCTGTGTGTTTCTGGTTTATAATCGTGAAACGAGCCTTCGGAAAGAAAGGCTTTGTAAACTAAATTTCTTAAAACTCCCAAATATGGACATGAACTGCCATAAAAATCACAATCTCCTCTTATCCGCACTGTTGTAGAACTCCACGATGTAAGTTGATTGTCAAGCATGAAGGGCCAAGATGCAGTGGCATATTCTTTAGTGCCGGGAGTAATGGATGCTGCATCCGTACCCGAATATAAAAGCAATAGATAATTTGTACTGTTATCTGCCGAACCATTTGCATTACTGTGTATTGATAAAAATCCATCAGGTTCAAAAGCGTTGGCTTCGGCAACAATGGTAGATAATACTCTGTCGTCTTGCGTTCTGTTTTGTGTACGCGACATCATAATCGTAGCATTTTGGGCTTGTAATAAATCACGCAAATAAAGACCTTTCATTAAATTGGATTTTGATTCATAAAAGCCTAATGTATCGCCTAATTCAAACGGAACTGTTGCTACATTGCGGTCATCGCTATCATAGCCTCCGTGTCCGGGATTGATGTATATTTTTATACCTGTTAAATTGGTTTGTGCTATAACCGTACCGGCAAAAAATGCAAGTAAAAATAATAATATAATCTTTTTCATAGATTTGTCATTTTATATTGATATTCATTATGTAAATTTCACCGGATTCGGTATTAAATGCAATTTTTTTACCATCGGGCGAAGCCGCAGGATACAATGCAATCTTTATCGAAGGCGTGTGCAGTGTTTGACGTATTTTTCCATCAATGGTCGAAGCAACGAGCGAAGACGACAGGAAAACCGATCCATCATCGAAATCGTCCATGCCGATAATCCATTGATTGTTGAGCCACACGGGAGCATTCAGTTTTCCCAGCGACACAGGATTTGAACCGTCGATGTTGCAAACAAAAGTGCCTTTTGCAGCGGTTGTATAAACAATGTGCTTGCCGTCGGGCGATACGCTTGCCCAAAAATAACTTTCGTTTTCGCCGCTCGGCATAAGAATTTTTTTAGTATTTCCTTTGTATAATGCCATTTGTTTATCTTCGATATTGATAAACGGCGTTATTTCGGAATCGGTAAGGTTGGCTTTTATCAAACTTTTACCTTTCACAAAAACGGGTTTGTTTTGTGCAAACGCAGGAGTCAGTTTTTCGCGAACCGCATTTTCAATTTTTACCGTTTTATTGTCGGTAAATGAATACTGATACAACGAAGTGTAACGCAGATTTTTTATAAATTCTGTTTTCTTAAACAAAATTGTTGATTCATCCGCACTTATTTTGACGTCATAACCGGCTCCCGCTTCTTGCGTCAAAACTTTCACTTCCTGTGTTTCTAACATAATTTGCCTCAATCCTGCATAATTTGCGGATGATGTAAGCAAATATGTTCCCTTCGGACTGAACAGGGCAAAGTAAAAACCGCCCGATTCCGTCGCTTTAACCAATTCGGTTGATGTAATTTCAATCTGCTGTGCAAAAACAGATTGTCCAACCAACAAAATCAATAACAATAGTTTCTTCATGTGATAATAATTTATGTTTGTGATGTTAAAAATAGCATTTTTCTAAAAATATAATAAACGCACTAATTAAAGCAAATTGATTTATTTTATTGCTCTGTAATCAAAGTTTATATGTAAAATAAAATTTATAAGCAACATATTAGTGCGTTTATTATGTATACAAATTATTAATTGTACTCTACTTCATTTGATATTTCGCTTTCAACATTGTCTCTATTGACTGTCGTTACAAAATATTTTCCTTTTACACTTATTTGATATGTGTTTGATTGAGTAATTGTTGCAATTTGCGCTTTTGTTTGCCCTTCGGGAATAAGATAAACGACAGATGTCAATCCCGACGAAACATTCCATGTCAGCGTGGTTCCATTCAACACAACATTTGTTGCAGGAGCAGGGTCTTCCATCGTTTTACGTCCCATAAACGGAAGTATTACCGTTTTTTTGAATAAATCTTTAAGAACATCTATTACGCCGAGTTTTCCATGTCCGTCGTTATCAAAAAAGCATTTGGCGCTGAACAGTACACTTCCTTTGGTTCCCGACTGTCGGCGCACAATAGCAACCTGATCAGCTATTTCCTGCGCCGAAGTGAACTGAGTGCTTGAACCATCGCCTACTCTCGAAAGATAATGTCCTATCAACAAGACAGTTTTTGCTTTATAATGCTGATTCCAGTCGTTTACAAGTCTGTGGAACGATGATGTGCTTGCAAGTCCTAATCCTATTGCCGAATATACTTGCGGAATAAGCACATCTACCCATTCTTCGTTATACCATTTTTCTACATCTGCAAAAAGAGTAGTTTTATTGTAATTGATACTGGATGTCGGACTTATCGAAAATATAACTCCCGGTTTTGTTGCTACAATTGTTTCATGAATCTTTTTCACAATTTTATTTACATTATCTATACGGAAATCTGCAATTGTAGAAAAGCCCGAGCCGTAAAGTTCAAATTCAACTCTATCGTTCAACTTTGCAGTATCGCCAATATCCGGATAGAAATAATCGTCCATGTGAATACCGTCAACATCGTATTTGGTAATTAGATCTTTTACAATATCTGCCAAACGCTGTTGTACTTCGGGCAATGCTGGATTATAAATTCTTATTATGTCATAATCTTTTATCCATGCAGGATCAATTTTCGGGTCAAGCGCAGGAAATGCTACACCACTGCCTGTTCTTGTTGAAATACGATAAGGGTTTATCCATGCATGAAATTGTATATTGCGTGCATGTGCTTCGTCAATAACAAATTGTAAAACATCGTAATCTGGGTCTTGTCCTGCTGTTCCTGTTATCCATTTGCTCCACGATTCATACGGCGAATCGTAGAAAGCATCTGCATTGGGACGCACCTGAAAAAATATTGCATTAATATTCGTTTCTACAAATTTATCCAGATAGTCAATATACAACTGTTTTTGTTCTTCAGCATTGTATTTTCCGAGAGGCCAGTCGATTTCTGATGTTGTAGCCATCCAGACGCCGCGCAGTTCGGGTTTTGGCATAATGCTTTCTTCGGCAATAACAACAGGCGATTCAAAAACTGTTTCTGATTTGTCATCGCTGCAAGCCATAAAAGGCAATATTATTATGGTCAAAATTGCTAAATATTTTAATTTTTTTATCATAATTTAATCCTTTAATAATTAATAAATTTATTGCCAATCACTATTTAAATAATCAAATTCATCATATTCTGTAGCCTTGTCTGCTTCAATAAATATAAATCCCGAATTGGGAGATGCACCAAACAAATACAGGGAATTAGCATCTCCTGATATTGCCCAGTTAAAATTTGCAGGATATGCGGTTGGAGTTGCTGCACCTTTAAGGTCATATTTTAATTCAGGTATTTTACTGCCTGCTTCCAGCAATTCAAAAGCTTCCTGTGTTGTTGCTCCTCGAGTAATATCGTAAACATATAGAATATTGTCTGGACAGTTAGGGGTACCAAGATTTGACGTAATAAATCCAAAATAACGTTTTTCATTATAGTGGAATATTCTAGGATCTGCAGATCCTAAAGGAAAAGATGCATTTGCCATTACGTATTTGTCTGTTCCATCTTCACTAACCAGCCTAATGGGAATATCCGCTTTGGTAAAAAGATATTCGTTTGCAGCGCCTTCTACCAAATTGAAATAGTACCACAGACGCGTACCATAAGGCATCGGAATCACAATAGGCTCGGATAAATTTGTAAAACCTGTAACTTTTATACGCAAAACATTGTTTGATGAATTGGTTCCTGAGTATATATATCCGTTGCCATTTTCATCAAGATTAACCGATAAATCATCGCCGGCACGCGGCGACACTAGTACTGTTTCCGAAAACACTTTAGTTGGAACAGCGGCAACATTATCCCAGTGATATATGCTGAATGGAGCATTGCCTAAATTACAGACATATATGTGTCCGTGAGAAAATCGTCCCGAACTTATAGCATAAGTTCCTCCGCTGACGTCTGTTACATCCAGTGGAATCGGATTTACTGTTCCCTGTTTTAAATCCGCTAACTTAAGTACATGCAGCCAACTGGTATTGCGAGATACAATTAAAACATGTGTAGAATCCATATCGGCGCTGCGGGTATTAATACCTTCAAAATCGGGATACATATTGCTGCCGGCTTTTGAATGGTCATAAACGCTTGCCCGTGCAAAATCTGCTCCAAAAACAGGAACGCTTAAACGTATTGTAACAAGATATTCGCGAAATTTTTTGCCATTAACAACAGTTATTGTTAATTGTTTTTGCGTTTCACCTTCAGCAACAGTGAAGTCGTAAGTTTCTTTATCAAGATATACTCCTTCGGGCAAATCGACTGCAAATCTGACTGCGCTTAAATCGGATAATGAATCAAGTTTGGGAAATTTAATTTCTTTTGTTAATTCATTTACTTTACCATATATTACCGTATCGGCAACATTCAATATTCTGATGTTTTTGATATATGTTAAATTGGGAGAATCGCTAGTATCATATTTTTCATCTCCGCATGAAATCATTATCGCACATAACAGCGACATGATTAATATGCTTTTATATTTTTTTATATTTTTCATAAATTTATATTTATTAATAACATTATAATTCGTCTGGCCAGCCTTCGGTTTGAGCCAGTTCGTAACCTTTATTTTGATAATCTATTCTTTGAAGCCGTCCAACAGGAGCTAAATAAGGATTGGTGCCAAATACATCAAGAAAAGGTAAGCGTCCTCTTATATTTGTGGGAGAGAAAAATCCTTTCATTAAACTCCCATTTGAGCCATTATAAACGGTTAAATTTCCATTCATATCCGTAACAGCCAATACTTCTGCTTTTGCAGGCACTAATAATCCTGGAATTTCAGCAGCGTCTATCCATGTGCCTCTTAAAATATCCGGATATTTAGTATCATCCATATATTCAAGTTTTTTCCATCGTTTAAGATCTAACAGGCGAGAGTGTTCTCCAAAAAATTCCATACGTCTTTCTCTGCGAATTTCCCATATTAATTGAGGAACATCTCCTCTGTCGGGGCTGTTTGGTAAATTACTCAAGTCCATAGCAACTGTTTCTTTTGCTCCATTTGCCATGGCATCTGCATCGAGTGGCCTTTTACGTATCTTGTTTATTGAATTATCAATATCTTCTTGTGTAACAGCCACTCCGCCAAGTGTTGCCAACTCTGCTTTTGCTTCAATCCAGTTTAACAAAACTTCTGCATAGCGCATTACCGGATAATCGTTTTGATTATTTGCGCTTGCATATTCCGAAAGTACAGATGTTCCTTCATCAAGATATCTAAGCCCTTCTCTGCTTATAAATTTTGTAGTATATAAACATGAACTTGATGATCTTAGAGTTGTTTTTTTATAAAAAGTGGCTTCAAATCTCGGATCACGCGTTTTTATAAGACTATCGAGCGTAAAATCTTTGTTTGCTGCATTTGCAGATGTTTGCCAGTCGCTGCCATCATTGCAAATAAACGCTTTTATAAGAGCAAGATTAGCATTGCTATAGCGTCCTTCCGTCATATTACAGTTAGTTGCGACAGAATGTTTTGCTCTGACGCCATCATAATGCCTGTAAAATATTACATCTTTATTACCTGCCAAATTATTAGAACCAAAGAGAGTACGAAAATCCGATACAATAGCATACTGATTGCCGTTAATCACAAGATTAGCAGCTTCAACAGCAAGATTCAGAAATTTTTTTGCTCTTTCTGCATTATTATTATGATATTTTTGCCATGTTCCTTCAAACAATGCCAAGCGGCTTACAAAAGCAGCGACAACATCCTGATTAACATAATCGGCGCCTTCTTTTGCCTTTGTTCTTACATTATTTAATGCAAATACGAAATCATCATAAACTTTGTCCATTACTGCATTACGCGGAGTTCGCGGTTTGTACAGTTCGGCATAGTCATTATCTTTTACTTCATGTTCAAAATAAGGAACATCTCCAAAAACGATAACTAGTCCGGCATAGTCCATGGCTCTGAAAAAACGACCTATTCCATTCCAGTGATTTTTGGCTTCTTCGCTTAAAATACCGCCCATACGCGCTTCTATACGGTCTAACATTACATTAGCTTTACGCAGCCACGAAAAATTCCAGTCTGGACCGCTATGTTTTGCTATCCATGGAATACTGGCTGTTCCGTCAGTGCCTGTTACCGATACGGCATTTGTGTTGCTGCCTCTTGAATTAGGAACTGCCTGTTCAAAATACTCCTGAGCTCCATCGCTGACAATATCATCGCTGAATGTATATCCCGTATGCGCCGCAAACTGTGTACTGTATTCTCTGTTATAACCTACAAAGTAGCGTTCATAAAATCCGTTAGCATACATTCGCAGGTTTGTTTCACTGGTCCAAAAGGTTTCATCGTCCCACTGGTTTAATTGCGGACGGTCTAGTATATCGCTACACGAAGTAAGCGAAATTATAACGCACGAAAATAATATCAATATTTTTGTTTTCATAATCACTATTCTTTTTTTATATTTATTATTCATAATTTGTTGTTTTAAAAGTTTAGTTGAATACCTACCGAAGCAGATTTAAATGTTGGAGTACCTGTTCCTGTACGACTTAAATTATATGATGTTGTATTAAACATAGAATATCCTGTTTGAGCTTCGGGGTCAATAGGCAATCCTCTTAAATTGTCAAAAGTAAAGAAATTTTCGAGAGACACGTAAAAACGCGCATTTGTTAAAAGTATCTTTTTCAATAATTTTGCAGGTACTGTATATCCAAATGTTATATTTTTTATTCGTAAATATGACATATCAAGCAAATAACGCGACTGTACCCTCAAACTGTAATTAGTATTTTCACCTGCGTTATTCCATGGCTTCGGATAAAAAGCATCTGTTCTTTCCGGTGTCCAATAATTTCCTGCTATGGCTTGAGGAATTGCACCACCGTCAACATCGTAGCCGGGTATTGCCAATTGCCCCGAACCCCATATTTTACGTGCGCCTACGCCTTGAAAAAATATTGCAAAATCAAAGCCTTTCCAGTCGGCTCCCAGTCGAAAACCGTACTGGTAGCGAGGAGTAGAGTTTCCTATTACTTTTCTGTCGCCGGGGTCTCCAAAGGTTTCGCTTCCAGAAGTAATATATCCATCCCCGTTTAAGTCCACAAATTTTACATCTCCCGGACGGAATATCACTACTCCACCTCCGTCTTCAAGAGATGTTTGATATACAGGATTTGTACCGGCTAACATATATGATTCTTTGGCATTTCCTTTTAATCGGATGGTAATTTTTCTCATATTTCCATTTTCATCATATACAAAATCTTCTGCCTGATACAGTCTGTCGGTTACATATCCCCAAATATCGCCATAACGAGCGCCTGTTGCCCATGCGCTAGATGTTAGTCTGTCTCCCCATGGAGTTAAATAGTCAGGTCCTTTTGTTATTCGAGTAACAGCGTCCGCCAATGTGGCCATACCATTAATACTAAGTCCATTGTTGAATCGATAATTGAAATCAAAAGCAATTTCCCATCCGTTGGTACGAAGATTTCCATAATTACCTTTAGGCGCAGTTGTTCCAAATGTATATGGCAGAGCATCGCCGGGAATAATCATATCTTTGGTATCGCGACGGTACCAGTCGAATGTTAACCCTATTCTATTTTGCCAAAAACGCAAATCAATACCAAAGTCCAAAGTTACTAAATGTTGCCATGATATATCGCCTGATACGGCATCCGGTGTTCTATATGCCAAATATGGGTTATTTCCATTCATCCAGTATGAATTGTAAACATTTACCAACGGTACATAAAGAGTACTTGACACCGACTGGTCGCCAATGCTTCCATACGATACTCTTATTTTTGCAAAACTAAGTATATTCTTAATGCTTTCCATAAAATTTTCTTTGGAAACAATCCAGCCTGCCGAAGCTGAAGGAAACCATTGCCATTTTAGTCCTTTTGGAAATTTAGAAGAACCATCATATCGTAAATTAGCTTCTAAGAGATATTTATCCTTGAATGTATAATTAACGCGTCCGAAAAATCCTAATTGCGCTTCCCAATTCGACGCGCCTTCAACAAGTTGTTTTCCTGTTGCAAAATTAAATTGAGGGTTATCATAATTTGTCAGGGTATCTCTGCGTGCATAATGATACTGGTCATCTTTTGTAACACTGTTCATACCTGCCATTACTTTTACTTCGTGGTCTTCGCCGATTTTTTGATTGAATGTAGAATACACATTGAAAACGTTACTGCTTGTATTTGTTGATTTACGGCTAATATAACTGGTAGTGCTTCCGTTCATATTATACTCGCCTGTTGTACCGCCACCAACAGGGCTAAACAGATAAGCAGGCATGCCTCCATCGGTAACTATCGTTCCTTCATCATTAACATAAACAAAGTCGCCGTTGCTGTTTGTCCATGGCTTTATCAGTCCTGTTTGCGCCCATGTGTCATAAGCAAAAAAAGTAGGCAGACTTTTTTCTTCTATATCATCCTGTGTAACATGAGTATAATCAAATTTAATATCCCATTTTTTATTAATTGTAACAATAGCGCCAAGATTTATATTTGTATAAACATTTCTGTTGCTTGATGTTGTTGTATTTGCAAATTCAAATACAGGACCTCTCAGATCGTTACCAAACTGGTCTTTCGTTACCACAGGAAAACTTGCACCCCAGCGATAAGCATATAACCACGGGTCGCCTTGTATATATGAACCTATGCTCGGATAACGTTTGTTACGGTCAGAATAAATAAAACCTCCGCGTATTGTAAGGTATTTATTAATTTCAGTAGAAATGTTCAAAGATGCATTATATCTCTTGAAATCATCAATTTTTGCAGGTTTTGTCATACCTGTCTGATTTAACAGTCCCATTCCGAGGTGGTATGATGTTTTTCCGCTTAATCCTGAAATGCTTAAATTTTGCGTAAATGTTGGCGTCCAATCTTTCACCAATAAATCAACCACATCATAAGTGCGGATACTGTATTTGTAGTTTGCATCCTGATCATAATACCAGTCTCTGCCATAAACTAAAGGGTCGGTCGATTTTACTATGCCGCCGTATTTTTCCTGCCATTGTTTTGCTTTCGCTATAGATTCTTCGCTCACTTTCCAGAAAAGACCAGGAAATGTATTTTTTCTCGGATCTTCGGGGCTTCTGGTTCTGTAGGCATCCAAAGCATATTGCATACCGTCTATGCCTGCCATATCCAAATCCTTAGATCTGTTTTGCCATGAATAATTAGATGAATATGATACGCTTACAGATTCGGTTTTTGCTCCTTTTTTTGTTGTTATCAATACAACTCCAAAAGCAGCTTTAGAACCGTAAATAGATGAAGAAGCAGCATCTTTTAATACCGATATTGATTCGATATCATCGGGATTTACCAATTGAATACTTGGTATTTCTACGTTATCCATCAATATCAACGGTTTCGATGTCGTTGCGCCTTCTATGGATGCTACCTGTCCACGTATTCTCATTATTGGATCGGAACCAATTTCACCACTTGCGACAACAACCGATAAACCCGGCACTATTCCTTGCAATCCGCGACCAACATCGGCGATAGGACGGCTTGACAGCGTCTTTTCTACGTTAACAGACGCAACTGCGCCTGTTAGATTTTCTTTTCTTTGAACACCATAACCGACAACCACCGCTTCATTCAATACAGTAGCGCTTACCGATAATGTAACGTTAATCTGGTTGTCATCGCCTACAACAATCGACCGCTCTTCGTAGCCAATTGCTGAAAATACTAAAGTCTGACCTTTTTCAACTTGAATAGAATATTTTCCATCAATGTCAGCCGCAATTCCTTTTTTGGTTTCGTTAACCAAAACTGTTGCTCCGGGAATACCTGCTTTATCATCCCCGCCAATTACTGTGCCTGTTACTGTCTTTGTTTGAGCCGATACAGAAACACTAAACAATAAACAGGCAGTGAAAAAAAATAAAAATTTCTTCATACTTATTTGTTTTACATTAATTTAACTTTTGTCCTATAATTTATATTATATTTTTATTTTAACGTACGAAAATAATTATATTTTAGAATATTACAAAATTTAATAAAATTTCATAAATTTTTGAAAATTCAATTATATGTTTGATTAATTGGTGCTTATAGTGTCTTATAATATAAATTATCGGACAAAGAAAAAATCGAGGAGTGTTAAAAAATGGAAATTACTTGTTGTATTTAATTTGTTAATTTGTAAAAATCTTATTTTCTGAAAATCACCTTAACGGCACTATAAAAATTCCCCCCATCCAACCTTATTTTCTACCGATAAAATAAGGTGAAATTTGAAAATGAATAATCGGGGCTACTAAGGTAAATCTGTTAGAATAATGTTTTTAAAGACTTAACAGGTTTTTCGACAACCTGTCAGGTCTTGTCTGTCGTTTACAATGAGGAACATATATGTTTCACTCTATAAAATAATTAACTGCTATAGTTTGTTTATTTTTAGTCTCTTAAGAGATCTTTTTCCAAATAAAAATGAGATTTTTTATACAGTATCTTCCAAAAATCATTAAGTTTGTTTCAAAAAAGCATTTTTAATGAAACCGGATTTGTCATTTTATACTCGCAATGATGTTGTGCAAATAAGCAGGGAACTGCTTGGAAAGGCGCTTTGTACAAATATTGACGGAAAACGCACCGAAGCCATCATCGTGGAAACCGAAGCATACGCAGGCATTACCGATAAGGCATCGCACGCATACGACGGACGCCGCACAAAACGCACCGAAGTTATGTTTTATGAAGGCGGACATGCTTACATTTATTTGTGCTACGGAATGTATTCGCTTTTCAATGTGGTTACAAACGTAAAAAATATTCCTCATGCGGTATTGATCCGTGGCGCTGTTGCATTAAGCGGAACGGAAACAATGCTACAACGCACAGGCAGGAAAAAACTTACAGACGACCTGCTTGTCGGTCCCGGAAAATTGTCGAAAGCGCTGGGCTTGCACTTTTCGCTTACCGGCTCTTCGCTTTTTGGCGACACGGTATGGATCGAAGATAAGGGAATAACTGTTTCGCCCGAAAATATTATTTCTGCGCCTCGCATTGGCATTGACTATGCAGAAGAAGATGCTCTGCTGCCTTACCGTTTTACAGCACGACAGAATTTTAATGAATATTTACCGAAATAAAACCGGAAAAACAGTATTGCCGGAAATATTTTAATGTAAGCCATCGACAGTTAATCATATATTTTATTAACTTTGCGTAAAATATTTAATCGATGATTAAAAAAACAGTTTTCATATTATTCACAGTTGCATTAATAGTAGTGTGTGTATTAAGTTACATCAATATCAAAAAACGTAACTATTTTGAAACATATAACGCTTTCAGCTTTGCCGGCAACGATGCTGTCGTTCATATCAGAGTGAACAATCCTGCACAGCTTACGGCAGATAACGAAAATTCCGTATTTTTCGATCTTATTTACGGTAACGACAAATTTATTGCGCCTCTTATTATAAATCTGATTCCCAATACCGTAGATACAAATTTTGTTATTCGCCGCAATTATGTTCACATATTGTCATCGGCTTTCGCTAACAAAAGCGGGTCGCTTGACTTTGTACACTTTATTCCTTTAAAAAAACATGCCGATGTCAATAAGATTTTAACAACGATTGCAAAAAAAACAAATGATACATTAAACGCAGACAGCGATATTTCATGTTATGAGTTTGATGGGTCTAAATTTTATATTCACGGTTTTGAAAATATTATTGCTGCAAGCTCGTCATTCAGCGCGTTGAAAAGCAATTTGCAACAGGTGAAAAACAGACAAACGCTCGCCGAGGATGCTCTGTTTACAGATGGAATACGTACATCCGGGCAATATGTTGATGCAAATATTTTTATCAATTCCGCACAGTTGCCAAATCTTGTAAACACATTGCTCGATGGAAGAATTTCAAATGATGATTCCGATTTTATAAAAAACTTTGCACGATGGTTTGTTCTTGATGCCGATATTACAAAAAATCTTTGCAGTTTCAATGGTTTTGTATATACAAACAGCCACAATTTTTTAAATATATTAAATACACAACAGAAATCGGAGTTGAAAACGTTAAAGACATTATCGCCCGAAACGCTTGTGGCATACTCGATGCAAATAAGCAATATCGACAGTTTGCTAAGCCGGTATAATGTATTTTTAAGCAATACTGCAAACAGTTATTTTGATAATCTTGTACAAATAAGCGATTCTATTTATTTTGATATTGCCGATTTTATAAAATCACTTTATCCCGAAGAAATTACCTTAGCCTATAATAATACTCACGGATGGATGACATTGATAAAAGTTTTGAACGCTCAAAATGCCGCCGCCGAATTAAGCAAACTCAGGCAGCCAAACTTGTTTCCTGATATTATAACGGCAATATTCGGCAGAATGTTCAGCCTCAACAAAGGAAACGAAACAAGTATTGTCGATAATTTTATAGTAATATCGAAAAACAAAGTCGATAATCTTAGTAATATGGGAATTTTGTCAATAAATTCCGATTATATTGTTGACGAATCACTGGCTGCGTTCTATGCAAATCCTGACGGAATAAGCAAGATTTTTGATGTCCCGAAGAAAAAAAATAAAAACTTTTTCAAAAATATTTTTATTGAGATTATACCTTCCGACAAAAAGTTTTATATAAACTCGAATATTTTGTTAGCATCTGCGCCTGCGCAGAATAAATCTCAAAAAACGGCTGAAAACCATGCGGTTTCCACCGTCGATACAATCGAAAATGTAAAATCGGCAAATGTAGTTTTAAAGCAAAGCATTGAAAACAATGTAGATCAGCAAAAATACACAATACTGCAATACGCCGACAATTCGATAGAACTGACGGATATCAATGCAAAATCGCTGTTCACAGTAAATATTGATGAAAAAATAGAAAGCAATACTTTTGTTATAAATCCGTTTAATAAAGGAATTGCCTGTTTGCTGTTTAATACCGAAAATAAAATTTATATGATTGATTTTAACGGAAAGCCAATGCGTGGTTTTCCTGTTGCGCTGCCCGCAGCAGCGACAAACAGCATATCGGTTTTTGCTTACGATAGAACATCCGATTTTCGTATCTTTATTGCATGTACAAATAAAAAAATATATCTGTACAATACAAACGGAGAAAATGTAAACGGATGGAAAATCCCTAAGACGGAAGAAATTGTACAGTCGCCCATACAGTTTTTTAGAATGGATTCTAAAGATTATTTAATTGCGTTTGACAGTCAAAAAATCTATGTTTTCAACAGAAAAGGTTACGAGCGTACAGATGTTAAGGAAAAAGTTCAAATTCCGGTAAATGCCGAATTCGAAAAACTATATAAACCGGCACGATTGAGAGTTGCAGATAAGTCGGGGAAGCAAATAACCATAAATCTTGTAAACGGCAAAGTAATTCGCAACTAAAATATTGATGCAACCGCGCGGATGTCCGAATATAATAATTGATAGGTAAATTCAAGTAGTAAAAACAGCTGAAATAATAAACATTTAACTCAGGAACCAAGATACACAATTGTACGGATGTTGCAGGCAGGATGTAAAGGAAAAGAGAGATATGTGCAACAGGCAAAGAGGCCTGAACGAATATACGAATAAACTTGTGCGACAGTATATTTCTAAAAAACAAAACTTTAACAATATTACTGACGGCGATATCAAATCTTTTCAAATCAAAATTAACAAGCGGCCAAGGAAATTATTACTTAACTTTGATGCACCAATAGAAAGATTTTACAAAAAGTTGCATTAGTTACTTGAATCTGCAGATTCTCGACGGTTCGTATTAAATTTTAAAATATCAGGTCAAAAATATATTTGTAAAAAAATCATTATTAACTTTGCCCGAACAATTAAATTTACTATTATGGCAGCAAAAAAATTTATTACGGCATTATCACTGTTCATGCTGTTTGCAACGCATGGATTTTCGGATAGTACAAAAACGGTAAAGTCTGCATTGAAAGATGTAACCGTATTTTTCAACGGAGCAGAGCTTACTCATACGGCATCCGCCGAACTCGTAAAGGGCGAAAACGAAATCACGGTCGAAGGACTGAGTCCTGTTATAAATCGCAACAGTTTACAGATAAAAATAACCGGCGGCGTTATTGTTTCGTCTTTCGAGTATTCGATAAACTATTTACAGAGCGAACAGCAAAATGCAATAACAGCGAAAATCAGGGATTCGATAAACGTTTATAACGATCAGTTAAACAGAATCACAACCGGCATAAAAATCAGCGCCGACATGCTCGCCCTTTTGAAACAGGGCGTTACGCACAATATTACCATTGCCGAAAAAACGTCAACAGTAGAAGAATTGAGCAAAAACATAGATGTCTTTCAGGCAAAATCAACAGAATATACTGCTGCAATAGCGAAGCTGGAAAAAGAAAAAACGATAGTCGAGGAAAAAATCAGTCGCCTGAAAAGCCAGCTTTCGCTCGAAGAAACCAAACATGGCAAAAATTCGGGAATATTGAAGCTGAAACTTGCATCTCCGCTTGCCGTAAATGCGCAGCTAACAATAAAATACTTTACGGCATCGGCGAAATGGACGCCTTTTTACGATCTGAACATTGTCTCGCCCGAATTTCCGATAAGCCTGACTGCAAAATCAAAAGTACAACAAACCACAGGCATCGACTGGAACAGGGTAAACATTAGCCTTTCTACCGGAGTTCCGAACAGTGGAAAAACAGCGCCTGTCTTTAATGCATGGTTTTTGCGTGAACAAATTTATTTCAAAGAATCTTTAAATAGAATTGTATCGGGCGTAGAAATTGCACAAAACCGCATTTCGTATGAAGAAGATGAAGCAAGCGACAAAGATAGAATTATAATAAAAGGCTATGGTTCAACAAACAATACTCAGCTGCCGCTTTATGTTGTAAACGGCATGATTGTAGATGAAAAGGAAGCATTGGCAATAAATGCAGGTGAAATCGCGAGCACAAATGTTTTGAAAGCCGAAGCGGCGACGTCAATCTATGGCTCGCGGGCAGCAAATGGCGTTATCGTTATTACAACAAAGTCGATGGAAGATTACGTTTTGAAAGAAGAAAATCAGTTGAACAGAACTTTCGCTATTGATATTCCATACACCGTAAAAAGCGATGGCAAAGAACAGGTCATCGAACTCGAAAAGCAGACAATAAACAGCGTCGGTTATAAATATTACTGCGCTCCGAAACTTGATGCCGAAACATATCTTATTGCCGAAATTTCGGAATGGGAAAAATTGAACCTGATGACAGGACAGGCAAACATTACCAGCGAGGGAACATACCTCGGACAGACCACAATTAATGCGTCATCAACAGATAAAAAACTTACATTCACGCTTGGAAACGACAGGCGAATATCGGTAAAGCGCGAAAAAATGCAGGATTTCAGCAGCGTGAAATTTCTGGGAACCGATACAAGAATCGTATTGACGTACAAAATTACCGTTCGCAATAATCAAAACAAGGATGTTGCAATGATTCTAAAAGATCAGTATCCTTTATCGACAAACAAAAACATTACAGTCGAACTGCTCGAAAAAACAACAAAACCAACTGTCAATCGCGAAGACGTCGGAGTAATAACATGGGAAGAAAACCTTAAGGCAGGCGAAACAAAAGAATATTTTATAAGCTACAGCGTCAAATATCCCAAAGGCATGACTTTGAATTTGCAATAAATGACGTATTTTACACTATCAATCTGACAATTTTATACTACCTAAAAAACCTGTAAGATTAAATATTTACTATTACACTTGTACTTCTACGTACGTTGTAGTTCCAAGTGTTAGTAATCTATTTTCTCCTCCGTTATCGTGCCGTTTGACTGTACCAGCAACTCGACTTCCGCGTCGCGGAGTTCCATTTCAATCCTGTAGAAAACTTCCGTTCCGCGGCGGATTCTGTCGATATCCTCAAAGTGATATTTGGGATACTTTGCTTCGGCGGCGTTTTTCACGACGGCGGGCAAGTCCGAACGGTAAATTTCTTCGACGGTCATCA
>JAIRZQ010000123.1 GCA_031267135.1 Prevotellaceae bacterium | reverse complement strand
CCGACAGCAACAAGTAACTGTGTCGGCTGTGCATTCATTGCATAAATATCCGAAAAGTTAACTGTGGCGGCTTTGTAGCCTAAATGTTTGAGCGGCGTATATGTCAAGTCGAAATGAATGCCTTCGAGCAGTATATCGGTTGATGCAACAACGCATTTCGCTCCATAGTTCATTACGGCGGCATCGTCGCCAACTGCTTTTTGAGTTGATTTGTTCACAGTTTTTATTGATTTTGTAAGATGTTCTATCAGTCCGAATTCCCCAAAATCGGATAGCGGCGTTCGTTTTATATCTGTATTCATAAAAATGTTTTTACAAAGATAATGAAAATAATATTTGCCAATTACGGTTTTATTTATAATTAGTTGCTCCTTAACAAGTATATTTTTCAGAGATAAAAGATAATGAAGATGTTTTTTTGGTTAATTTGCGTCAAGGCAAATTAACCAACCGAAGCGTAAGCGAAGCTCGCGAATATCAAATAAAAAATAAAACAGCGTAACCAAAAGGTCAAGAGCAGCCGATGCTATACGGTAGCTCCGATTTACGACTGTGACCTGTGGGAACGCCGCCTGCTCAACGTTCTATTAATTTTTCTGCATGTTGATCAGTTGAAAAATTTACCTGTATGCGAGAATAAAAATTGATTAGTAAGTAAAAATGGCATAGACTTCGCAGGCGAGGAACCCGCTCGGCACAGACGGTGTTAAAACGGAATTCCGTCAAGCGTAGCGAGACATTAATTCCGTTAGCCGTTTAGCCGTTAGCGGGTCGCCGAGAAGTATAAGCCTTGACTTTTGGGTTACTTTTGCGTCAAGGCAAAAATAACAGGAAAAGAAAAACATTATTTATTTTGCAAGGTTTTATGTCTGTATTGATTACAACCCTGCAATTTTTTCATATGATTTTCATTCATAATTATTTATTAATAAATGTTTTATGACCTTTTTCAAGGAACGACTATATAAGATATTAATTCCAAACTCGAACCGTCATTCCGGCTTGCGCGGGAATCCCCCGAATGGATGGGATGGCGGGGCAAGCCCGCAATGACGGACAAAGATGATATGCCGGCATAGAGTGCATTTTGTTCGTAATGCCCATACAAAACGTTATAGAGCCTTTTTTCTTTTGTTTTTTACAGGATATTGTCATAAAACCAAGTCAATTATATAAACAGCCTGTTATTAACCTTAAAGCGATAAGGTAAAATACCCCAAAAATGAAATTAATATTATTGTTGCAGTTAATTGCGCCTAAAATTAGGCAAACGCGATTTTTATTTTAAAAATTATAGTATTTTTGCATCCGTCAAATTACAAAAAAATGAATTATTTTGATATTATCTTTGCGTTAATTATTATTTGGGCTGCTGTTCGCGGGTTTTCAACAGGTTTCATAATACAGCTTTCGAGTTTGCTGGCAATGCTGATAGGCGCTTTCGCTGCCTATAAAGCATCGTTTTGGCTTGCAGCCAAATTTGCATCAATTATTGTTGCCGACCCTGTTATCATAAACACATTCGCTTTTATTATTACTTTTGCGATAGTATGGGGATTGATAGTTTTGCTGGGTAAATTTCTGCATCTGGTTGTAAAAATTGCAATGATGGGTTTAATAAACCGCATTTTAGGAATATTTTTTTCTGTTGTAAAAATTGTTTTCGCACTGAGCGTTATTCTTCTGCTTGCAGGTAATTTGAATAAATCATTAAATTTTTTGCCTAAAGAACAGATAAACAATTCTCTGCTTTACAATCCGATAGAAAAGTTTGCTTCGGCAATTTTCCCATATCTGAAAACAGGCTTTAATACGGTTCAAAACAAATGGAACGAAAATCAAAAAAATGAGAATCCATAAGTCTCGATGATTGATTGCAGTGAAACTTACCCTTGCTAATATCTTTTTTAGAAAAATTCGAAAAGCAAGCGAAGTTTGCGAACAATTAAGCAGTTACTAGTGAACGATTATGTGTTGCTTCCCATTTTCTGTTAGCCAGCCGGTTAGTTTATTTATCCTCGTTTTGTTGCGATCAATAAATCTTATATCTAATTCCTTTAATGTTTTTATTTCCGATAAAAAATAAAACCGTTCTGCCTTCAATTCGGTAGTTATATTGCACAGTTTCAGTTTTTCCAGCTTTGGTATGGTTTTTATTATTTCGGGATTTTCCCATGATTTCATGTGGCTTAATTCCAACTCTCTCAAATTTGTTAAACTGTCCATTGCGGGCAATACTTTCAGTTTTATTGCATGTAATCTTATTTTTTTTACATGTTTCAACTCTTTTATCGAATCTGTGTTTTTCAAGCGTTGTATTGATATTATGCTTATGTCTTCAAGAGACGGCTTATTCAATAACGAAAAATCATTTGTAGACAGGCAGTTATCAATACATATACTTTTCAAGTGTTTTAGCGGCTTTATAAAACCGTAATCATTGATTGTTGTCGACAAGTGAAGATATTCCAGACTTGAGCATTTTCCTATCGCTTCCATGTGCCTTACTGTGCCGCGTACAATAAGTTCTTTTAGCTGAATAAATTCATCAATAAACAGCAGGTCGGTTATGCTATTAAATGTGGTAATTTCCAGTGATGTTATATTTTTCATGTTTCTAACCGGAAGCAAATAAGTATTGTTGATATTATTCAAATGCAGCTTTTTTACATTATTCAGTTTCGACAATAACAATAATTCTCTTTGCGTAAGTATATAGTCTCTGTTATTTGGCGATATGTTTAATATCAAATCGGGTCGCTCACTAAAAGCGTATTCGTTCAGATACTCCAGCTCTATTGGCTTATTGTATCCAAACCGGTAATTGATAATTCCGTTTTGCTTTATTTCCTTTACGGTTTCACATATTTTTTCTTTTGTCCATTCATCCATAACCGTATGCTTATGTATTGCTTTAATGTCGGGAATGCTTTTGTAAAGTCTGTTTGCGCTTTTTCAACCTGTCATAATGATTGCAGGTACAGTATACATTCATCCGATTACTCCCATCTTGTTTTTTTGAAATTTTCACCGATGCAAAGTTAGTAAAATTTAATTACAAAACGATGGTTGCAGTGGTAATTCGCAGATCGTAGTTTCAATTACTGAATACAGCTTTTATATTTTGCAAATACAGTGTTAGCGGAAAGCTTATTTTGCATAATACCTTACGATTTCGCCAAATTGTATTCCGCTTTGAATGAATGACGTGTAATTTGAGGTATAAATCCGGTTGTCGAAGAATTTATTTAAACCCTTTAATTTTGCTTAACGACTGCAAAGATATAACTTTTTATGATAATTTTCTTTTAAAATATAACCGTAATTTTTGCTGTTATACAAGAAAACTTGTTGTGTTTTAACTTTTCTATATTTTTTGTAATAAATTGTTTATAAGAAGTTTGCAAAATAATTTTTGGAAAAAACAAATAATTTTTGAATAATTCAAATAAATAAGCATTATATTGCAGGAAAAATAATTTTTTATATGAAAAATTGCTTACAGTTTAACATGTCATTTTTATTAGATAAAACGTTTTACACAAAAACGTCATGCAATCCTCATGTGAACCTCAATCTTTATAAAGATTTCAACATAGCGGCAATTGCAAATAAGAAATTATGTAGTATCGTGCAAGTGGAATGAAGATCCTAAATGTGTAGAATGTTTTTTCTTCCTGTATGTCACGGAGGATGTGCTTGGTATAAATGTAGAAACTTGAAAGAAAATGGAGGATATAATTTATGTGAAGTATTTAATGATGAAAAAAGCCTGAAAAAATGCCTGAAAATATATTATGACAGAAAAACAGAACAAAAAAATATGCAGGTATGAAAAGGCAAATATTGATATTCATTATATTATTGTTTGTGGTAAAGGTAAACGCCCAAACAATCAGCGGAACGGTGGTTGACGAAAATTCAAAGCCTTTGGAAATGGTAAATATTGTTTTGCTTACAGCAGACAGCGTTTTAATTGAAGGCGCAACAGCTGGTAAATCAGGTAATTTCATTTTGCAAAAAGGCAGCGAAACATTAAACCGGCTTATGTTCAGTTACACGGGTTACCAAACAAAAACAATAAGTGTAACTCACGGTAACGTTGGTGAAATTATTATTTTATCCGATACACTGGCTTTGAAAGAATCTATTGTAATTGCCAGCAATACAATATTTAAGGATGGAAAACGCATAGTTACACCTACAACAGAACAGTTGGAAAAATCGCCAACAGGATTTATTTTGCTTGACAATCTTGATTTGCCTCGTTTGAATGTTGATATTGTAACAAATATAACTTCCGTATTAGGTGGCGGCAATGCCGTGATGCTTATTAATGGACGTGAAGCCGATAATCACGAAATTGTAGGTTTAGACCCTAAAAGTATAATAAATGTTGAGTATTCCGATATTCCGTCAGCGCGTTTTGCAGGAGCTGCCATTATTGTAAATTTTGTTGTAAAGCGAGTGGAAAAAGGCGGAAGATTTGTTTCCGACTTAACAAACGGATTGACTATGATTTACGGCGAAGACGTATTTTCAGCAAAATTCTATAATGGAGCATCTCAATTCTCGGTATGGTATATACCTCAATTCAGGGATTTTAAATCGCAGTGGCGGGAAAATGAAGAAACATTTCATCTTGCAGGAGGAACTGTACATCGCAAAGAAATTGGCGAACCGGCACGTTTTCGATATTTAATCAATAACTTGAACTTTCGATATAATTATTACAAAAACGAAAGAATGTTTGATGTTTCGTTACGTAGCGAGATAGAAAATCAGCCTGATAATAATTTCAGAAGTAAATTGGTTACAAATACAAGTATTGATACATTGTTTATGTCGGATAATTCTCAAAATACCGGTTTTACTCCCGGTTTGCGGCTTTATTATCAAGAGCCTTTAGGCGACAATCAAATGCTATATGCAAGCCTTTCGGGTGGATATGCCAAACGAAATTATAAAAGAAGTTATAAAGAAATGTTAAGCGATAACACCGTTGAAAGCTATTTTTATTCGGATGTTGACGAAAAACAACAGGTGTATAATGCATCTTTGTCTTATGAAAATATAATTGACATAGGAAAACACGGATGGAAAAGGGAATTTAGCGCTGCATTAAAACATAATTACAGTACAACCGAAAATGTTTATAATAACACTATGCAAAGCAACTCTATCAATCTTGATGTAAATAATAGCGAAGTAGGCGCATCTTTGAAATTTTTTAAGGGTAAGTCATATTATCGTGTAGGAGGCGCTTTATACAGAAATCAACATTCGGCAGGCGATATAAATATCGAAAATTACAATTTATATGTGACACTTTCCGGAAAACATGCTTTGTCAAAATCGAACAGTTTATATGCAGACGTTATGATTTCGTATAACGACAATCCATCATTATCCGATTTAAGTGATGTTGACCAGTTCATTGATACTTTACAAATTCAAAGAGGAAATTCTTATTTAGAAATTCCAAAATTTTATCAAGGTACAATTCGTTATGAATTTGAAATTCCTAAATTGTTTATATTTTTCCAGACAAAATATAATTATACCGCAAAACCGGTAATGGAAAGCTCTTTTTTAGAAAATAATTATATTATAAGAACCGTTGAAAATCACAAAAGTTTCCGCAGATTATCGTCTTATATTTTGATTAATTCCACAAGATTATGGAATTTTTTATCATTCAGAATTTGGGCTGAAGCAGAACGGAATTTCAGTTATGGAAATACATACAAATATACAAAAAATATTTTGTCTCTTTACGGCAGAGTTAATATTAGCTATAAAAAATTACAATTAATATATGAAATATGGAATAGAAACAGTGATACTTTTTGGGGAGAAACGATGACAAAAAGCGAAAGCAGCGACAAGGTTTCAGTAGTTTATGTAACACCTGAATTTTATATAGGCATCGGCTGTTTCAATCCGATTTTTGCTCAGGCGCGTATGGATGCACAAATAAACTACTCGGCTGTTGCACCATATAAAAGATATGAATATATGGACACATTTAAGCGAGGCAAAGGTGTTTTTGTAAAATTCGTAAAAACATTCAAATGGGGACAACAAAAAAGTGATGTGGATGTTAATGCAAGCGATGTAACAATGGAATCGGCAATTCTGAAAGGAAAGAAATAAAATATTAGACATTGCTAATTAATATATATCTTTGTAAAAAAATTAGGTATAATGGACAAAAGTGATGCTAAATTTTAGCGCATGATATTGTTGTTCATTATGCCGTTATTAATTTTGCCCCGTCAAACGAAACGGAAACGGGCTCTATCAGGGATAAGTTTGACCTTATACAACATTTATGCAGGGGGTTGTCTTTTGGGCAACTCTTTTTTGCATAAATGCTGGCAAGTTCATGCCTTGAAAAACCCATCTATAAACTTCTTTTTACGCTTCAAAGACAGTCCGTTGTGATTGTTCAACCGTTTTTTCAGCGCACCAAAACTGCCCTCTAAATCGTTGGTTGTATTGGGTATATTTAATTCATTAAAACGCTCAAATACAAATAGATATTTCAAATTATTCTTGATGCTGCGCCACGCACTGCGCAATTTTTTATGCGTAAAATATGTTTTGCCTGTAACGGCGTTTCTGCTGCGCTCATTCAAAAAATTATGCCACTGAATATCCCATTTTCCAAACAGCATAATAAATTCATTTTCAGATAATTGGCATTGCTAATTATATATAGATTTCATGTGATATATGATTATAAATATTTGATTTTCAGAATGCATTATTCCAAAGAAATATCAAAAACTATACTTAATTAGCAATGCCATATTTTTCACTAAAATATACAACTCCTTTCCTGCCTGCAGTTTCGGATTTCGGGTTAAATAACGCCTCACAATTTCTATCTGATGCCGCCGGCACATCTGAATGGGAATATCGCCGAACAAATGAAACAATCCTTTGCGACCATCGCAGATAATAGACTTAATTACAACGCCTTTACTGTGTATTATTTCAATGCCTCCAAAATACAGCACGTTGGTTTCATAACGAACATATTGCTTATGCAGCAGCGTTTTGGTGATACTATCTTTGAAGCACATCACGCCCAAGCTCCTGCCAAAATAAGTCGTGTCCATCACAACATTGGCTACCTTCGGAAAATGTTCGTTTAATTCTACGGAATACTTGTCCAAACGCCGCCGAATCGTCTTTGAGGAACAGCCGTATGCCTGTGCCAACTCCTGATAAGTTTGCTTCCGTCGCAAATATTTCTCCCACAGTTCCGCAGGATTTACCAGTTTGCGACCCGTAAATATCATCCCGCAAACATAGCATTTGTAGCGTTGTTTGCCTCGAAAATGACCGTTTCTCTTCGTGATTTTGCATCCACAATAAATGCAGATTTTTTATTCATAATCTCTTTTGACAGTAAAGTTATAAAAACCAGTCAATTATGACCACTTTTAGCATCACTTTTGTCCATTATCCCGAAATTTACAAATATTTCTTGCTCGTTTTTTTAATTGGTTTTTATGTGTTCCATTGTCTTCTGCATTAATTTCTTTCCAATTCCATTATTTTGAAATTTTGGCTTTACTATAACATCAGTTGAAATGGATGTCATGCAATAAGCTCAATAATGAAAAATATCCCGAAAACAACGCTTGCTATTCCGTTTGTTGTAAAAAAGGCTGCATTTATTCTTCGCAAATCGTTCGGTTTTATTATTAAATGCTGATATACAAGCATTGCCGAAAAGATTATTGAGCCAGACATGTAAAAAAGCCCGAATTTGTCGTGAAAATAAATTATAACGAGCAAAATGATCACAATAAAATGTAAAAGCGAAGAAAGTATCATTGTACTTTTACAACCCAGCATTACAGGTATCGACTTCAATGACTGACTTTTATCAAATTTTTCATCCTGCAAGGCGTAAATTGTGTCAAAACCTGCCGTCCATAATAAAACCATTGCCGAAAGCAATACTGGCGTCATGCTTATGTTTCCGCAAACGGCTATATATGCGCCTGTAGGCGCTATTGCAAGCGCAGTGCCAAGAACAAAATGACAAATCGCCGTAAAACGTTTTGTATAACTGTAAAAAAGAACAACAAAAAGCGCAAGCGGCGACAAATAAAATGCAAGACTGTTGATGAGAAACGTCGTTGTCGAAAATAAAAGGCAATTTGCAATAACAAAGATTAATGCCGCTTTTGGCGAAATTATCTTTGCGGGAATTTCACGTTTTGCCGTACGCGGATTTTTTTCATCGATTTTTCGGTCGGCATATCGGTTGAAAGCCATTGCCGCATTACGCGCAAAAATCATGCATAACAGCATTTTCAACAGCAAAATCCGGTCGAACGACAATTCGGCATGTTCGTAATATCCTAAAAAAAATCCAATGCAGGCAAAGGGCAATGCAAAAGCCGTGTGTTCAAATTTTACAAGCGACATGTAGTTTTTAAGACTGTTTGCTTTCATCAATTGTTGCGAATGTTTCACATTAAAAATTCAATTTCCTTACATTTTACATCTTTTACCCGCAACTGGATATTTGCAACCCCGCGATAGTAATTTTCGGCAATAGAATAGCAAATATCTATCGGATTTCCGCCCTTTATGAAGTCGAAATGCTCCGACAGGTTAAACGCAATACCGTGAAACGGGCGATAAGGTTCGTCTTCCTGAATTATTTCGAGTTTTATATGTTCGCCGAATTGTCCTACTTTTCTACTGTTTCCGTTGTCATACACGTTCTGAGTAAGAAAAACGGGCGACATGTTTCCCGGACCAAAAGGTTGAAACTGCTTGAGTATTCTGAAAAATTTAGGCGTGATCTGTTTAAAATCCAGATATGCATCAATCGAAACCTGAGGTACCATTATTGATTCGTCGATAGTATCGTTTACATAGTTTTCGAATCGGCGTTTAAACTTTTCAAGATTTTCCTCTTTCATTGTAAGACCGGCAGCATAAGTGTGCCCTCCGAAAGTTTCGAGCAAATCGGAACATGCTTCAACCGCCTGATGCAAATCAAAACCGGGAATGCTGCGAGCCGAGCCCGAAATACATTCGTTGGATTTGGTAAGAACTATCGTTGGCCGGTAAAACGACTCTATCAATCGGGATGCAACTATTCCAACAACGCCTTTATGCCAGTTGGGATTATAAACAACGGTAGTTTTTCTGTTTTTATCTTCCGATTTCGCCATTTCAATGGCTTCGAGAGTGATTGCCCTGTCAACATTTTTGCGCTCGTTATTTACCGAATTTATAGATGTAGCCTGCTCAATAGCCGATTTGTCATCGTCGGCAATCAATAAATCAACGGCACTGCGACCCTGCTCCATGCGTCCTGCGGCATTTATTCGCGGTCCTATTTTAAATACAATATCGTCGATTGATATTTGATGATTCTCAAGCCCCGAAAGCTTTATTATTGCCAGCAGTCCGTTGCGCGGATTTTCGTTGAGACGTTTCAACCCGTAAAAAGCCAAAATTCTGTTTTCGCCTATAAGCGGAACAATATCGGCGGCAATACTTACTGCCACAAGGTCAAGATATTTTTCGATATTTTCGGACGGAATATTATTTTCTTTTCCCAGCGCCTGAATTAGCTTAAATCCTACGCCGCATCCCGAAAGTTCTTTAAACGGGTATTCGCAATCGCAGCGTTTTGCATCCAGTACGGCAAAGGCGTTCGGAATATCGTCTCCCGGCAGATGGTGGTCGCAAATAATAAAATCTATTCCTAATTGATTTGCATAGTCTATTTTTTCATTGGCTTTTATTCCGCAATCAAGCGCTATTATAAGTTTTACGTTGTTTTCCCTCGCATGATTAATGCCTTTTGTCGAAATTCCGTAACCCTCATCGTATCTGTCGGGAATATAATACGAAATGCCGGTATGCATTTTGCGAATAAACGAATACACCAGAGCAACGGCTGTTGTGCCATCCACATCATAATCGCCATAAATCATAATGTGTTCATTATCAGCAATAGCCTGATTTATACGATTAACTGCCCGTTGCATATCCTTCATAAGAAATGGGTTGTGCAGATTTTCGAGTTGAGGACGAAAGAAAAGCCTGGCTTGCTCAAAAGTATAAACTTCACGTTGCACCAATAGTTGTGCAAGCGTCCGGTCAACTCCAAGATCCGTTGCCAGACTGTTAATTTTTTCGAGATCGCCGGAAGCAGGCAATATCCATTTTTTTTCTACACTCATCTGCAAATACAATAAAGTTTCTAATAAAATTGTTACCGAAACAAATTTTGCAAAGTTAATATTTTTTGACGTATTACAGCGAGTGTGCGTCAATTTTGAATACGGTTTTAATAATCCGCTTAAACTATAATAGTTATCAGTCATTAACTTTGGAACAAAAAATATATGACATGCAAAAAGTTTTAACGCTCGCTACATGTCATTCGTACGTACATTAAATAACATGTCAGTCAATAAAGTTTTCCTAAATTTTCAGTTTTATTCTCATTTTTCCGAGCATCCATGTTACGCCTATTACGGCAAAAGCAAATAACAGGGATTTCATTAATCCGCCGGCACCCGAGCGCGTAAATTCGGGATAAGTGACGGATGCAAGCGATACAACAGCATACCAAATCGAAGGAATAATATAACATGTAAGCGTACTTGTACCGGCAGGTTTGATTATATCGAACCACGCTTTTTTACCTTTAATGTCGGTTAGCCAGTAAATCAAAATCAGACAGGCAAAAGATATTGATATACAGTAAAAAATCCATGTGCACGTTTCCTGCAGTTTTGAAATTATGAAATATTTGTGCGAAACGGTTGCCGCTGCAAACATTAATGCAGAAATGGCAATATACGATGAACATAATTTGCCGAAATTTTCTTTATTCCGGTTGCGTTGCATTAGCAGCGATGCAATAATACCGGCAAATGCAAGCGATTGAAAACTTCCGTTGCCGGGAATAAAGCCTGAAATTCCTGTTTTTGCTGCAAGTCCGGAATTTGCGGCAACGCATAAAAGCGTGAAAAATATCCATGCCGTAATATTTGGCAAAAATCTGTTTTTTGTAAATAAGAAAATAACTGCCGAGTAAAAATACGTCCAGCCTATCAATCCGAGTATTTGCCACCAGCCCGGACGCAAGCCTGCCAAACCGTCCGCATTCGCGCCCTTAAACAAAAACAGATAGAAGATTATTGTGAAAATTATTGTGTTTTTTAATAAGTTAAATATATTTCGGCTGCGTAAAAAACCGGTTATTATCGGAACAAGCGCACAGACTGCAATAACTAAATACTGAAAAACATATTGAGCGCCGCTCGCAAACCCGACAGAGACAAAACACGAAACAAGCTGATTGTCATTTGCTGTCGCTTGGTTGACAAATATTAGCGCAAGCATCGCGAGGATTGTCCATCCTAAAGCTTGTAAAGCCGCAAATATTTTTTTTGCTGTTCCTTCTGCTTTCGGATAAACATTCCATATCATAAAGAAAGCAACTACAGACAGCAGTTTGAACCATTGCGGAGCGATACCGACTGCTTTTGCCGTTTCTGCGAAACTGTTCATCGAAAAGAGTCCCATCGTCAAAAGCGCAATGGTTCGCTGCGATATGTGCGAAAATATCTGCATCGGCGAATCGCCTTTGTCTGCTCGGTTTTTTACGGCAAACGGAATCGACAGTCCTACGCAAAACAAAAAACATGGAAAAACAACATCCGAAAGTCCAAGCATATCTTCATCTTTTGCAGCATGAGGCAACCAATGCGGAACAGTATCGCCAAGTCCGGGAATGTCATTGACAAAAATCATTAAAAGCATTGTCAACGCTCTGAAAATATCTATTGATGCTATGCGTATTGTTTTGTTTTTCATGTTATTATTGAATTTGCATTTTAATATTATTAAGTTATAAAATCACTAAAATTTTTTAATTCTTCACCACATTCCCGACAATATAAAATAAATTCATCATTGATAGTTTCAGAATTTACCAATTCTAATTTGGTGTCTGTGATTTCATAAATATCATATTGATTTGGTTTTGATATAAATTGGATTGAACCGCATTTACAGGGTTTGAATTTCCTATTTTGAGATGATTTCATAGCGTTGTGATTTTGTTAAAATTATACTGTTGTAATCATTTGGATTATGAAATTCAAATTGCCATAGAGAATAGGCATTATTCCTTTTTTCAAAGAAAAGAGTTTTAACTTGCTTGTCTGTATATTGTTGCCATTGTTTATAAGGATAAAAAAGCTGTCGAATAATAGTATTTTTTGTCGAACTGTTTTTTGCTTCAATTAACACAATTTGATTCCTTCCTTCATATCCTGCATCTACTTCTGTCTGCACACTTTTAACTATAATTATTTGATTGCCAACATTAAAAGAAAATTTAGGAGTGTATTTCCTGCCTCGTATAGTTAAAACTAAACTATCATCTCTTAAAAATGTTCTTATTAAGCTTGCTGCATATGCGAAATCTAAATGCTGCATTTCTGAATTACCTACAAAAGAAGTGTCTAATTTGAAGTCAAGTTTTGAATTATATATCTTTACTGTTGACTGTATTTCAGGAATATCTATATAACCTTCACCTTTTACAATAACATATTCACCATTACGGATTGGAAGCAAAAATAAATTATTATTGACGAAAATGTCGGGACGATCTTCTCTGCTGTCCTGTTTACAAAGGATACGTACTTCTCTCTCATTTGTTTTCGTGAAATGTTTTGTTGCTTGTTTTATTTGTTCAGCATTAATAATGAAAGGATTTTTATTAAAATTATGTTTTTGAATTTTGTATGCATCAAAAATTGCTTGCCATGAATGACTGTTCATATATTAAAATATTAAAGGTTGTTGAGTTATTTGATTTAATCTTTTTTTTGTGAGATTTATAAATTCTTGGTTTATTTCAATGCCAATATATTTTCTGCTTCCAATGAGTTTTGCGGCAACACCTGTTGTTCCACCACCATTGAAAGGATCAAAAATTAAACTGCCATCGTTTGTTGAAGATAAAATAATGCGGTTTAATAAAGCGAGCGGTTTTTGAGTTGGATGTTTACCAAATGTTTTTTCATCGGGCGAAGGTGTCGGGATACTCCAAACGCTACGCATTTGTTTATTCGGAATTTTCATCTTGTCTTCATTGAAATATCCATTTTTCATTGCTTCATAGTTGAAAATATGCTTTGCTTTTTTGTCTTTTTTTGCCCACAATAAAGTTTCGTGGCTATGGGCAAAAGTTGTACATGCTAAATTAGGTGCAGCATTGGGCTTAAACCAAGAAATATCATTGAGAATATGGAATTTCAATTTTTGTAATAAAAATCCACACTGATAAATACTGTGATTTGTACCACTTATCCAAATAGTACCTTCTGGTTTCAATATTCTTTTACATTCTTTTATCCATTTTTCATGAAATTCCAAATCTTTTTCAAATCCATTACTTTGATCCCATTTTCCTTTATTTACACTTACCATTTTTCCAGCATGACAAGTAACACCTCCATTAGACAAATTATACGGCGGATCGGCGAAAATCATGTCAATATAATCATCAGGTAATATATTCATTATGTCCAAACAATCAGCATGGTATAAAATAGTATCAGATGTTTTATATACAGGTTTTAGATTTGTTTGTTCATCACTGCTTGTGATATGAACAGTGTTTTCTATTTCAAATGCCGGTTTAAAATCTTCAATTTTATATTCTACATTTTTATACATATTTCTCTAAATAATTTAAACTCCATTCAATTTTTTTATTTCGCCAATTCAAGTTCATCAATCAGATGTTTTGCTCCCGAAAATTTGTCGATTATGAAAAGAACGTAGCGAATATCTACTGAAATATTGCGGCAATAGTCAGGGTCGAACATGATGTCGCTCATTGTCGACTCCCAGCAGCGGTCGAAATTTAATCCTATCAACTCTCCGTAGGCATTCAGCACGGGACTTCCCGAATTGCCTCCCGTTGTATGATTGGATGCCAGGAATGCAACCGGAAGCTCGCCTTTTTCGTTTGCATATTTTCCAAAGTCCTTTACCGAATGTAAAGATTCAAGCCGGGCAGGAATTTTATAATCAGCCATATCTTCATTGCGGCTTTTTTCTATTATTCCATCCAGTGTCGTATAGTGTCTGTAAACAGTTCCATCAACAGGAGCGAAACCTTCGATTTTTCCGTATGCTATTCGCAAAGTTGAATTAGCATCGGGATACATATTTTTGTCGGATTGCATTTCCATTTGCCCGCGCATGAAAAGGCGCTGTTTTAGTGCAAGCGTTTCATTCCGTTTCCGCAATTTCGGCGAAATGTTTTTTTCATAAAATTCGGCAAACGATTTGTAAAAAACAACTGCTATATCATTATTAAATTCTTCCGCCTTTCCATCCGCATCATTCAAAAAATCATTAACCCACGCTTGGTTTATGAGTTTTGTTTCGGAGTAAATTTTGTTCGACATTTTTGTAAAATCGCTGCTGTTTTCCGTACATAGTTTCACAAAGGCATCGGCATGATATTCTTTGGGAATATTGCTGTAAAAGGCTTGCATAACTTCGGCGAATATTTTTCTGTCGGTTTCGTAGCTGTAATTTTTAAAAAATTCCGCTGTTGATGTCTTCAGCGCTTTTATTCTTTTCTGTTTGTTTTCGTCTGTTTTTTCTTTGAAGATGTAATTCAGCCTTTCGGCGAGTCTTATAATTTCGGGAGCCATAACAGCTTCGTTGAAATAATCGTTCAGCAGCGAATATGTATTTAATTCATCGTAGATATGTTTGAAGTCGGCAAGCAGATTTTTATAAATTGAGCGCGAACTGTCTTTTTCTATCCATTCTGTAAAGCGTTTTTCAAATTCCGCTTTTTTATTCACTGCATTCAATCGCTGCAAACCCAGATATTCGCCCTGCCACTTTTTCCATGCATTTGCGATGCCTGCCTGTTTTGAAGCGTATTTTATTCGTATTTCGATATTGTTTGCCATGTCGGTGTTTATGATATTCAAACGCTGTGTGCGCAGCTTTATTTTGTGCGGACTGTGTTTCATCAGCATGTCAACTGCGTAAGATGGCAAATATTCCTGCGTCCTGCCCGGAAATCCGTAAATAAACGTAAAGTCGTTTTCGTTGTAGCCTTTCAGCGATACTTTCAAATATTGCTTCGGTTTATACGGAACATTGTCTTGCGAATGCTGTGCCGGCTTATTTTCTCTGTCTGCATATATCCTGAAAACCGAAAAGTCGCCTGTATGCCGGGGCCACATCCAATTGTCGGTATCGCCGCCGAATTTGCCTATTGCGTCAGGAGGAGTTCCAACCAGACGAACATCTCCGTAAACTTCGTAAACATACAGAATGTATTGATTTCCATAATAAACAGGTTTAACAGCCGTTTCGAACCTTTTGTTATCTTCGGTTTTTTTTGCTATTTCTACGGAACGGACATGTACCAGGCTGTCGCGAATTTTTTCGGGAGTATTATCATCAATATCCTGTAATATTTGAGATGTAACATCTTCCATCCTGTAAAGAAATTTCACAGTCAGATTCGGATTCGGCAGTTCTTCGCCGTACGATTTTGCCCAAAAGCCTTCGTCAAGATAATTATGTTCAACCGAACTGTGATACTGAATTTGGCTGTATCCGCAATGGTGATTTGTAAACAGCAATCCGCTGCTTGAAACCACAACGCCTGTGCATCCGCCATCGAACTGTACTATTGCGTCTTTCAAGCTCGAACTGTTTATATCATAAATATCCTGCGCCGTAAGTTTAAATCCTTTTTTCTGCATGTCTTCGACCGTGTATTTTTGCAATATCGGCAGCCAGATGCCTTCGTCGGCAAGCGCTGCAAATGACGTAACGGCAATAATGCAAACCACAGCAATTAATTTTTTCATAATAATAATTTTTATTTTATAATATTTTTGATTTTCAATTTTATATAAACTTGTTACAGCTTATGCGTAAATACAAATTACGGTAAAAACTTTCAATTATGCAAACAATTATTTAAAATTTTCATGTACATTTGCAAAAGTATTTATTTTCTTAAACTTATTATAAAATGGACGGAAAAATTTTTATTTCTGTAACGAAAATTAATGTCGTCGCTGTTTTTTGTGAATGGCGCAGGCAACATGTTGAAACTGCGGTTTTTCTTATGGCTGATATTCAAATATGTAATAAAAGAGAAAATAAGCGTAAACCGAACTTTGCAATAAACTGACAGAATTTTAACCTGAAGCTCGACAGCAATGAAAAAGTACACAGCCATAATAGTAGAAGACGAGCGTTTGCCCCTGCTCAGTTTAATTCAAAAATTAAACGAATACCATCCCGACATCGAAATTGCAGATACCTGTGATGATGCCGAAACTTCTCTCGAAAAAATATTAAAAATAAAACCCGATTTATTATTCCTTGACATTCAATTACCGAATAAAAACTCATTGTGGTTGATTGCACAGTTAAGTGCAGCGCTGAAATCAATGCCGTATATAATTTTTACTACCGCGTTCAAAAGCGCCGATTACCTTTTGCAGGCAATAAAATTTCAAGCGATTGACTACCTTTTAAAGCCTGTAAACATTGTTGATTTGGCAAAAGCAATAACAAAGATGAAAGAACTGGCAAACAACAGGAATATAACTGATCCCAACACCAAATATTCGTTTCATACATACAATTCCACGCTGATAATATCCGCATCCGAAATAGTGTACTGCGAAGCTGACGGCAATTACTGTAAAATGTTTACGGATAAATATACCGAAGAAGCGATTTTTGAACGGCTGAACAATATAGAAGCAAAGCTGCTTTCAACGAAACTGTTTATACGCGCGGGGAAAAAGCATCTTGTAAACAAAAAAAGCATTTACAGGCTGAATCTGCGAAGACAGTCATGCCACCTGAAAACATCCATCAATAACTTTTATGAAGTGAAACTGTCGGCGGGAGGATTTGCCGCATTAAAAATCGAATTTGAAAAATAACGGTTACCCGAATAATTTAAGATTAATGGCGTTGGTTGACTGTTGCAAGTTCAATTAATAAATGCAACTTCTTTGTAAAATCTTTCTACCGGTGCCTCAAAGTTAAATAGTTGGTGGTGAGGTAAAGAATATGTTAGTATAAATATTTGTCAATCAGTAGATGAATTGGTATTTTTGTACATGCAAATTTCACTCATTCATATAAAAATCGACCAGTCCTTCGGGAAGATCGAAATTTATGGTTTTTGATTTTGCATCTATTGACTTTATAAGCTTTTCGTTGACAGGAACAAGTATCTCCTTACCGTTGCGCATTATCTGAAAGCAGGGGTTATTGGGAAAATCAAAAAAATCGCTTACCGTTCCAATATTGCCTGCCCGCATATCGGCTGCATTAAATCCGACAATGTCGTTCAGATTAAAATCTTTCGTGTTTACTCGTGTTTTATACGGCAAGAACATTTGTTTTCCAATGAGTTGTTTTGCAAGTCTTTCGGTTTCAATATTTTCAAATATTACAACCGCGCGATTGCCGCCGCGTTCGTCAAAGAATTTAAAATAAAAAGGAACCGATAACCCATCCACAGTGATGAATATCGGTTCATCTAAATTAATTTCCGAAAGCGCCTGATTGTCAATCTTTACAATCAGTTCTCCGTTTGCGCCGAATGTTTTAAGAATATTTCCAAAAAGCAGATACTTTTCTGCCGTTTTCATCAATTCCGTATTTATGCGTTAGCAGCTTCTTCCGGCGCTGCAGGGGTTTCTACCGGTGCATCGATTTCTGTTTCAACTTCGGCTGCAGCTTTTGCTTCAGCTTCTTTTTGAACTGCTTCCATGCGCTTTTTAGCAACTAATGCAGCTTTTGCTTCGTTAACTTTTGCCTCTCTTTCGATTATAACCTTTTTTCCCGCGTTCTTTTCCATCAACAGCTTTTCCTGCTTTTCTTGAATTTTAGCGTTTTTTTCTTCAAGCCAGTCATTAAGGCGCTGTTCTGCAATCTCTTCGGTTAATGCTCCTTTTCTAACGCCTGTCAGCAGGTGTTTTTTCAGCAACACGCCTTTATACGACAATATTGCACGACATGTATCTGTCGGCTGTGCGCCGCAATTGAGCCATTTCAATGCTTTGTCGCAATCAAGATTTATTGTTGCGGGATTTGTGTTGGGATTGTAAGTTCCAATTTTTTCAATAAAACGTCCATCCCGTGGACTGCGACTGTCGGCAATCACAATGTGATAAAATGCGTAGTCTTTTTTTCCGTGTCTAGATAGTCTGATTTTTACAGCCATTTGTTTGTTATTATTTTAATTAGACATATTCCTTATCTCGTAAGGAACTGCAAAGGTATTATTTTTTTGTGATTTGCAACATATAATTATGTATATTTTAAAAAATATTTACGGATTTATTTGTCAACAAAGAAAAAATGTTTACCTTTGCAGCCCCTTGTCGGGGAAAAGTATTTTATATTTATTTGAAAATCATAAAAAATAAAAATATAAGACAATGAAAAGAACATTCCAGCCATCGCGTAGAAAAAGAGTGAATAAGCACGGTTTCAGAGAAAGAATGTCAACGCCGAATGGACGTCGTGTGCTTGCTGCACGCAGAGCCCGCGGCAGAAAAAAATTGACTGTTTCGGATGAGCCTCGTTTCTGATTATCAATCTTTGAATTAAACATATAAAGGGTAACGGTTTAACTGTTATCCTTTTTTGATATTTTAAAATATTTAAAAATAAAAAACCGAAAATTATTGCTACCTTTGCTTTTTATAAAACAGGAAAACAATGAGAATATTTCTTACATTTATATTTTTCATGTTATTATTCAGCTATATCTTGCGTTTATTGTCGCCATATATAATGCGCCGGCTTATGAAACGAATGGAAAAAAAAGTTACCGAGCAGTTTAATAATACGGCAAATAAAAAGCAAACAAAGCGTGAAGGTCAGATTATTATAGAACAAACCGACAGAAAAGAGAAAAAAGTTGACAGAAATATTGGCGACTATGTTGATTTTGAGGAAGAAAATTAAAAACGCATTAAAATTATCGAATCACAACAGATGTAAATTTATATGGATAACACTTTTATACGACTGATTAAATACGCAAAACCATACAGCAAATTTATTCCAAAATACATTTTTGTAACCGTTCCGGGATTTATTTTCAGCGCATTGAATTTTCTTTTGATAATTCCGCTGCTGACTATCATTTTCAATCCCGAAGCTTACGAAGCGCCGGTGCAGATCCATTCTTTCGAATTTACCAGAGATTATTTTGTCGATACTTTCGAATTGATGATGTATAATCTTGTTCAAACTTGCGGCAGAATAAACACATTGTTTCTTGCGTGTATTTTTGTGGTACTGGCATCGCTGCTGACAAATTTTTTCAGATACTGGCAGCAGCGATGCCTTGCATCAATGCGTACTTATGTGATGCGCGGAATGAGAAAAGACCTTTTTGAAAAAATAACAAAGATGGATGTCGGTTATTTTACCGATCAGCGCAAGGGCAATCTTTTATCGTGCATGTCAAACGATATTACCGAAGTTCAAAATACCATAGTAACCTCGTTTCAGGTAATTTTTAAAGACCCGATATATATTGCGGGATATTTAACCGTACTGTTTTTAATGTCGTATCAGTTGACGCTCATAACTATTGTTGCCTTGCCGTTGTCGGGCTTGCTGATAAGCCGTATAATAAAACGATTGAAACGCAGCGCTGCCGAAGCGCAAAGACTGCAGGGCGAAATTTTAAGCACGATGGAAGAGTCAGTTTCGGGAATACGAATTATAAAGGCATTCAATGCGCAGAAACATCAAAACAAGCTGTTTGACAAGCTCAACGACCAGCATCGGCAGATAACGAAAAAAATGTTTTACCGTCAGGAGCTGGCTTCGCCAATGTCGGAATTTTTGGGCATAACGGTTGCAGCTATTGTATTGCTGGTTGGCGGAATTTTTAGTCTTAATGGAAAATTTGCATTGGGAATAGAAGCGCTAATCGCATATTTTGGTTTGTATTACAGCGTTCTTAATCCTGTAAAAGAAGTTTCGAAAGCTTACAGTAATGTTCAGCGAGGAACAGCTGCCGCCGAACGAATTTTTAAAATCATTGATACTCCGATAACAATAAGAAAAGCCGCGAATCCGAAGCCCATCAAGGAATTTAACGGCGAAATACAATTCTGTAACGTATCATTTAAATACGAATCCGAGCCTGTACTTACAAATATTAATTTCACTGTTCCCAAAGGCAAAATGTATGCTCTTGTCGGACATTCGGGCGCAGGAAAAACTACAATTGCCGATCTCATTCCGCGTTTTTACGATGTCACTTCGGGCGAAATTTTAATTGACGGCACAAATGTTAAAAATCTTGAACCCAAAGCTTTAATTTCATTAATGGGAATAGTTACTCAGGAAGCTGTTTTGTTTAACGATACCGTTATAAATAATATTGCTTACGGAATAGAAAATATTTGCGAAAAGGATGCTGTGGAAGCCGCAAAAATTGCTCATGCTCATGAATTTATTATTAATCTCGAACACGGATATTACACAAATATAGGCGACCGCGGCGGGAAACTTTCAGGCGGACAGCGACAGAGAATTGCCATTGCACGCGCCGTACTTAAAAATCCGCCCATACTTATTTTAGATGAAGCAACTTCGGCTCTCGATACGGAATCGGAACGCCTTGTGCAGGACGCTCTGGCAAACTTAATGAAAAACAGAACTTCGATTGTAATTGCCCACCGTCTGTCAACCATTCGAAATTCCGATCAAATAATTGTTCTTGACGCGGGAAAAATAGCAGAGCAGGGGACTCATGACGAACTTACAGCTAAAAACGGAATATATAAGCATCTTTGCGATTTACAGTTGCTGAACAAATAAGGATTGTTTATGAATACTTTTAATGCATGATAGTTTTTAATAACCTGAATACTGTTGCGGGGAAAAATAAATACTTCAAAGACTTTAGAATAAATGCCGTAAATAAGCAATGACCCCGTAGAGGACAGAATGTCGGCAGAATAAACAAACAAACCGTCATTCCGGCGAAAGTCGATTTCGATGCTCAAAGAGTCAAACTCGATGCTTTGAGAGCTGATTTCGATGCTCAAAGAATCAAACTCGATGCTTTAAAAGTCGATTTTGATACCTCTGTTCGGCGCAGGCTCTGCCCAATGTTATCAAGTTAATGAAAAAACCGTTTTTCGTCATTGCGAAGCGGAACGCCGAAGCAATCTATAAAATTACAGATAAAACTTTTTATGGATTGCTTCGCTCTCAATGACGGACTTTTGAAAAACAAAACCTAACAGGTTTTTGAAACCTGTTAGGTTGGGCCGGGTTTGCTTTGCTGCCTGCGCTATTGCGAAACGATACGATGAACGCAGGAAACAAACAAACCGTCATTCCGGCGAAATTCGGAATTCCCCTGAATGATGAGATTGCGGGTTTGACCCGCAATGACGGACTTTTGAAAAGCTACGCCGAACGCAGGTAATTGATGAAAAACAAAAACCTAACAGGTTTCAAAAACCTGTTAGGTTGGGTTGAGTTTGCTTTGCTGCCTGCTCTGTTGCGAACAAAATTTTACAAAATTCAAATAAAGATATGATGAATAATAAAAGCAAACACTGCCAAAACAAAGAATATTACCTGATGCTTTATTTTACTCCATGTGATTTTCCCAAGTGTATGCGCTGTCTGCCTTAAATTCGACAAATCCGTTATAATGCTATTATATTTTTTTCATTTCCTTTACTTATGAGGATGGATATATCATCATCTGAAAATTTTGGCAATGCCGAATTACACATTACTTTTAAAAAAGTTAAGAGTTTTCCACAACAGTTTTGTTCTTTATTATTAACTTCAGGAAATTTTGTGTTTTCAGCCATTTTATAAAATCTTTTCTTCACATCTGTTATAGTTCTTGTTATTCTAAAATCGAACAAACGTGAAATAAGGACTACACATCCTATTAATATTGATAATAGTGAACACAACAAGAATACAACGTATAATGTTAATGCCCAGTCAATGTTGCATAATGAAAATTGTACAGAAATATCCTTACGAACAATGCCAAAAGATAAAAAAGTTGTTGCGGCAACCAACACCCAATTATTGGCATCGGACAATTGTTTTAATGCCATATTTTTCCAATATCTGTGAGCCTCATTTGCTTCTTCCTCTTTCTTTTTCTTCTCTTCTTTATGTTTTTCCTCTTCGGTAGATGTACTCATAACTTTTTTATTTTTAAAAATTTTTAATAATTATAAACATTCCACCCTTTATTCTCTGCAATACTTGGATTGCAACTCTCGGAGCCGGGATTACGCTCACAATTTATCCACGCATAATCTGCCGCTGTGCGTACGGGCAAGCCTGTAAACAGCGAATTTAATGCCGTTGCGCTTAATTGATTATCGGAACAACTTAACTCTGTCAGATTTGTACATTTACTTACATTTAATGATGTTAATTGATTATTGTAACAATTTAAACTTTTCAGATTTGTACATTTACTTACATCCAATGATGTTAATTGACTTCTGGAACAATATAAACCTTCCAACTTTGTACATCCACTTACATTTAATGATGTTAATTGATTATCGGAACAACTTAACTCTGTCAGATTTGTACATTTATTTACATCCAATGATGTTAATTGATTACTGTAACACCATAATTCTGTCAGATTTGTACATTTACTTACATCCAATGATGTTAATTGATTATCGGAACAACCTAAACCTTCCAACTTTGTACATCCACTTACATTTAATGATGTTAATCGATTATAGGAACAATCTAAAATTTCCAACTTTGTACATTTACTTACATCCAATGATGTTAATTTATCATTAGATGTCACACATAAGGTTATCAGATTTATACAGCCGTTTAAATTTAATTCTGTTAAATAGGTTCTATAAAAACTTAACTGTTCCAATGATTCCGCCCTGTTTATATCAAATACGGTAAGGTTTGGAAGATAAGAATCATAATAATCATATAATCCACCAATCTTTTTTAATTTCGGGCAGGCGCCAAACCTTAATTCACGAATATCACCATCATAAAAGCTAGAATTTTTGGCAAATCTGATTTCGGTTAAATCGTCGGTATTTATGGATATGGTTTGGAAGATTGTTGCATTTTCGTATGTATGCGAAAATTCCCGTCCATTGCCGTTAGGAGTTATTTCTTCAATAATACCATCTCCCCAGTCAATAGTAAGCTTTTTTGCAGTGGCATAAAAAACTATTTTTTTACTGTAGCTGTCGGCATATCCTTTTATTTGAACCTGCCCTGCCTTCAAATCGCCTGCGGGAGGATTGCCGTTGCCGCCTCCCGGCTCGCCGCCGTCGTCATCGCCATTGCTGCACGACAACACGGCAAAACTCAATAATATCATGCTTAAAAAAGCAAATAATTTTGTTTTTGTCATATTTTTATTTTTAAGAATTAAA
>JAIRZQ010000085.1 GCA_031267135.1 Prevotellaceae bacterium | reverse complement strand
TGCATACATTAAATTTTCACTGTCAAATTCAGACACTTTGCCACTCTTTGAAATTACTTGCGCTCGTTTTTCTTCAAATCCTTTGTACAAACAATCGAATATAGAGCATAAATTGCTTTGAATTATTGAAAAATTATCGTACTCAATATATCGGATTAAATCGGCAATATTGCTGTCTTTATTGCTGTCGTTTCCATTCACAACCAATATCAGTTGTTTTATTGCACGAGAAACCGCCACGTTTAGACGATTTGGATTGTCTGTAAATTCTGAAATTTCGTTATCAACAGTAGAAAGTATAATAACCTCATTCTCCCTTGGTATAAGCGAAATTTGCCGGTAACTTTTTGCAAGAATATTGCCACCTTCTTCTGTTTTTAATCCGACTATGTCCGCAATCTTTGTCAGATAGTTAAAAATGTCGTATGCTTTATCATCACTTATTGCCGTTTTGACAATTTTTGCTCTATTTCGACTATATGAATATTCGGTATTGTTTTTTTTGAAAATGATTGCACATTTATCGCCACGATACGAATACGAAACAACACGGTCTGTTTCGTCTTTTCCGTCAATATATATCAGTTCTCTTTTTAATGGCATAAATGGATTTATTTATCGTTCAAAGATACAGTTTTTTCTTGTTTTCTACGCAAAAAACTTGAAAAATATATTTGACAAAATCTCTCTGGATTTATTGACTTCCTGTTGCCCTTATTGGCGTCTAACGCAAATCAGGCGGATTTTTCAATCCCCCAATTCCGCACTTCAGCCCTCAAAATTATCATTTCGGTAAATCTTCCAACTCTCGCGAAGGTATTTCGATCCCGCTTTCGTTTGTCGGTGCGTTTTTGGCGTTAGGGTTGAATGAACGACAAATTGACGCATTACTTCATTTCAAATCAAAAGGCGAAATTGTAAATTCAGAATATCAAACACATTTTAATGTAGCAGAGCGAACAGCGAGATACGACTTAACTGATTTAGTTGATAAAAATTTGCTTATTAAAACAGGAGATAAGAAATCTGCGAAATACATTTTTGCCGATAAATTGCCGATAAAACAATGATTTTGCCGATAAATTGCCGATAAAAATAACAAAGAAAAAAAGGTGAGGTTAAAAGTTCGTTTCACTCGCTATAAATAAAGCTTTAATCAGAAAATAATTGTATCTTTGCAGCGATATTTTTGATATGAAAAATATTTAAAATTCGATAAAAATGATATGAAAAGAAAAGTAGAAGATATATTATCAAAGTGGAACGGACATAAAAAACCACTGCCTTTGATGTTGCTTGGCGCAAGACAAACGGGCATAACCTATATTCTCGAAGATTTTTGCAAGCGGAATTTTGAGAATTATGTTTATTTGAATTTCTTTGAAAACGCCGATTTTTCCTCGTTTTTTCAACATTCACTCAACGCCCAAAACATTCTTTCGAGCATTGAACTTTATTTGGGCAAAAAAATTGACATTGAAAATACCGTATTTTTTTTCGACGAAATTCAGGAATGTGAACAGGCAATCGCCTCGCTCAAATTTTTTGCAGAATCTCCAATGCTGCTCAAAATTGTTACGGCAGGCAGTTTGCTCGGCGTGAAACTCAATCGTATGAAATCGCCATTTCCTGTGGGAAAAGTGCAAATAGAAACGCTTTATCCGATGGATTTTGAGGAATTTCTATGGGCGATAGACGAAACCTTACTTGCCGATAAAATCAAAGAACATTTTGAAAACAATTTGTCTTTCCCCGAAATCGTACACAAAAAGGCAATCAATTTGTATAAAAACTACCTCTGCATTGGCGGAATGCCTGCAAGTGTGAAAGATTTTGCCGAAAAAGGGCAAGATTTATTGCTCGCCGACAGTTCTATAAAAGACAATATACTAACCGGTTATCTTGCTGATATGACAAAATATGCTGCAACTATTGATGCTGTAAAAATCCACCAAATTTATCGCACAATGCCCGCGCAGTTGGCAAAACCGCAAACCAAGTTTATGTACAAAATGGTGGAACAGGGCAGTAATGCCGAAAAATATCAAACCGCTATTGAGTGGCTTTTGGAAGCAAATATGTTGCTTCGCTGTTCGCTCGTAAACAACATTCAAGCGCCGCTTTCGGCTTTTGTGGTCGAAAATTTTTTCAAACTCTATTTGTCCGATGTTGGTTTGCTTACTACTTTATCGCACATAAAATACAGCGAAATCGTGCAAGCCGACAACAAAACTTTTTTGGGATTTTTGACTGAAAATTTTGTAGCACAGGCATTTGTTGCGAATAAAATTCCGTTATATTATTGGAATTCGGGCAATCGCGCCGAAATTGATATGGTGGCAAATCTTGCCAATGGACTCATTCCGATTGAAGTAAAATCGGGTCGCAATGTAGGCTCAAAAAGTTTGAGCGTGTATGTAGAAAAATTCAAACCGCCGTATTCTATTCGCATTTCCGCTAAAAATTTTGGTTTTGAAAACGGAATAAAATCGGTGCCTTTATATGCAAC
>JAIRZQ010000074.1 GCA_031267135.1 Prevotellaceae bacterium | reverse complement strand
TGGGCGTTTAACGACCTCAAACGAGGCGAGAGCAAGGTACTGTACCCGATTTACCGGCTCAACGGACAACTTTGTTATCTCTCGGCCTCAAAAATCATCCATGATAAAGTTCCTGAATTGCAAATAATTATCTCGTTCAACAAGCCGGAAAACGCGCTGCAATATTCCTGAAATAGATGTTTTTAAATTTTTGTCATGTACTTAGGTTTCATAGTTTTAATATTATACGATACTTTTTCGTTGTCCTATCAAGTGCTGCATGCTTTGCTATTGCTAAATAAATAAACACTTGCTCACGATCTGAAGGTAATGTATATAATTTACCATTGTAGGTATATATTCCGCAGGAATATCATTAGCCCTACCAAGATTATCGCTTAGTGAAGAAGCTGTACCATTAAAATTTAATGAGTCATTAAATTCGTCGTCATTATTTGCCTTATCGCACGACACGAAAATTAAACATGTTGCAATACATAATGTAATTGCCAAATAAAAAAAATTCTTCATATTTAAAAAGTTTTTACAAAATTAATTAAAATAATTTTAACTGCGATATTTTTAAATCTAAAATATCAAAAAGAACAATGTTAAATATCTGTTTTTTAGAACAGAACCCGAACATAACTGATTTTTTAACGGGAAACATTCAGACAAAAACGTTTTATTCGATTTTTATCAACCCGCGCACGATGACTTTATTTTCACAAGTCGCTTTTACATGTAAAACGTGCTTTAATTTTCATGAAAATTTTTGCAAAGTTCTGAAATCATAGTTATTCCTCCAAATAAAAACGTACAAAAATTTGTTGAAATTTTACCGATTTTTTGCAATATTTAAATATTTATTGCCCATACAAAAAAATATTATAATTTTGCAGCCCCAAATAATACAAACCCGTAATAAAACAGATATACAAAATGAAAACAGGCAATAAAATAAGAGCATTACGCATAGAACATAATTTTTCTCCTATCCAGGTCGCCGACATGTTAGAAATATCGGAATCGACATATCGCAAGTACGAAACCGGCAAAAATTGTCCCACTGTTGATATGCTTAACAGGATAGCACAAATTTACCGCAAGACCATTATTGATTTGCTGCCCGACAGTTGTATATGTCATGAAAGCAAATACAATGCGACACTCAACGGACAGAACGAAAGCGTGATAAACTACCTTTCATCCAGAATTATTGATATTTACAGAAAACAGATATCCGACATCAAAAACCAGATACGCGAACTGAAAAAAGAAATTGAAATATTGCGCAAATATGATTAAAATGTATTTATGAAACGCACAAATATTTACATTCAATGCTTAAATCTTGTTTGCAAAATATTATAATTTCTCATAATTTGTAATACAATTCATTATTTTAACAAATCATATTTATGTCAAAAGCAAAAAAAATATCTGTTTATTATCATCCTCCATTAAAATTTTATATCTTTGCGGCTCTAATTTTGATAGATTTGACAAAATAAAACAGAATCTTATGGCAGAAAAATTATTTACTGAATTTCCCGAAGTTTCAACTCAAGCTTGGGAAGAGGTAATAATCAAAGATTTAAAAGGCGCTGATTACGAAAAAAAATTAGTTTGGCGAACAATGGAAGGTTTTAATGTTCGCCCGTATTATCGCTATGAAGATTTGAAAAACCTCAAACATGTTTCTTATGCTCCCGGACAGTTTCCTTTTGTTCGTGGAACTAAAAAAGATAATAACTGGAAAATCCGTCAGGATTTTTGCACAAAAAATGTGAACTATGCAAACAAAAAAGCGCTTGATGTTTTGATGAAAGGCGTTGATTCCATCGGTTTCAAAATAGATGGGAAAAAAGGCATTGCGCAGAACGATTTTGATGCTTTGTTGCTCGACATTTGCCTCAACGCCGTAGAAGTCAATTTTACGGGCGGCTGTTGCAAAACTCCCGAAATTGTTAAAATGTTTGCAGAAAAAGCAAAAGCATTAAATCCCGACGAAATTTACGGTTCAATTGACTACAGTCCGCTTTCCCGGCTTACGCTTTGCGGAAGCTTTTGCAGCAGCGAGGAAAAAGATTTGGAGCTTTTGAAAGAAAGCGTCATAGCGGCAAAAACCCTACCGCATTTTCGTACAATCGGCGTTAACGGATATATTTTCCACAATGCTGGTTCAACTGTTGTGCAGGAATTGGCATTTGCTCTGGCAATGGGAAATGAATATATTGCAAAATTAACCGACAGCGGATTATCTGCCGACGAAATTGCAAAAAACATAAAATTCACATTTGCCGTCGGTTCCAATTACTTTATGGAAATTGCAAAGTTTCGCGCAGCTCGCATGTTGTGGGCATATATCGTAAAAGCATACGAAGGAACTGACGAATGTGCGCAAAAAATGTGCATACATGCAAAAACTTCGGCTTGGCTGCAAACGGTTTACGACCCGTATGTGAATATGCTTCGCGGAACAACCGAATCGATGTCGGCTGCAATAGCAGGTGTTGATTCGCTCGAAGTTCTGCCTTTCAATAAACCGTTTGAACAGCCGACGGAATTTTCGAACCGCATTGCTCATAACGTTCAAATAATTCTGAAAGAGGAATCGTATTTTGATAAAGTTGTTGACCCTGCCGCAGGCTCGTATTATGTCGAAAAACTTACAAGCCTTATCGCCGGCGAAGCATGGAAGCTTTTCAAAGCGATTGAAGAAAAAGGCGGATATGTCGAAGCTTTTAAAGCACGATTTATTCAGGAACAGATAAATGCAAGCGCGAAAAAACACGATACAAATGTTGATACGCGCCGTGAAATAATTCTTGGCACGAATCAGTATCCCAACTTTAACGAAACATTAACTTCGGATATTCGTAACCGTCTTAACGATAATTGCAGCTGCGATTGCAGTGTGGAAAACAGGATTGCAGAACCGATAAAAATTTATCGCGCATCCGAAGCTTTTGAAGCATTACGCATGAAAACCGAAAATTCGGGGCTACAGCCCAAAGCGTTCATGCTTACTTTAGGAAATCTGGCAATGTGCCGCGCACGCGCACAGTTCTCATCAAACTTTTTTGCCTGCGCCGGAATCAAGGTTATCGACAATAACCGCTTTGCAACTGTTGAAGAAGGCGTTAAGGCGGCGTTGGAATCAAAAGCCGAAATTGTTGTTGCCTGTTCGTCCGACGACGAATATGCAGAATCCGTTCCGAAAATAGCCGAATTGCTCGGCAACAGCAGCATACTTGTAGTTGCCGGTGCTCCCGCATGCGAAAACGAACTTCGGGAGAAAGGAATTACGCATTTTATTTCGGTTCGTAACAATGTGCTTGAAACATTAAAACAATATCAAACAGAGTTAGGAATTTAATGAAAAAAGAATATGAGACCAAAATTTACAGATATAATATTTGACGATGCGGAATCTTGCGGATGTAACTGTAACTGCGAAGATAAACCATCGTTTTTAACTCCTGAAAAAATCGCCGTAAAAGATATTTATTCAATCGCCGATTTAAATGGTATGGAGCATTTGAATTATGCGGCAGGTATTCCGCCGTTTCTTCGCGGTCCTTACAGCAGCATGTATGTTTCGCGTCCATGGACTGTTCGTCAGTATGCAGGCTTCTCCACAGCCGAAGAGTCAAACGCCTTTTATCGGCGCAATCTTGCTGCAGGACAAAAAGGATTGTCCGTTGCATTTGACCTGGCAACTCACAGAGGATACGATGCTGATCACCCGCGCGTTGTAGGAGATGTGGGAAAAGCCGGAGTGTCTATTTGCAGCGTCGAAGACATGAAAATTCTTTTCGACCAGATTCCGCTTGAGCAAATGTCGGTTTCGATGACAATGAACGGTGCTGTTCTTCCTGTTCTTGCATTTTATATTGTTGCCGGCTTGGAACAGGGCTGTACTCTCGAACAGTTGAACGGAACAATTCAAAATGATATTCTTAAGGAATTTATGGTGCGTAATACATATATTTATCCGCCCGAATTTTCGATGAGAATTATTGGCGATATATTTGCATTCACGGCAAGAAAAATGCCTAAATTCAATTCCATATCAATATCGGGATACCACATGCAGGAGGCAGGAGCAACATGCGATATTGAGATGGCATATACGCTTGCCGATGGATTGGAATATCTCCGTACCGGAATAAAGGCGGGAATGACGGTTGATGAATTTGCTCCGCGCCTGTCGTTTTTCTGGGCTATCGGAATGAATCATTTCATGGAAATAGCAAAAATGCGCGCAGCGCGTATGATTTGGGCAAAAATTGTAAATCAGTTCAATCCTGAAAATCCAAAATCACTGTCGTTGCGTACGCATTGCCAAACATCAGGATGGTCGCTTACCGAACAGGATCCGTTCAACAATGTTGCGCGTACCTGTATCGAAGCAATGGGAGCAGCTCTCGGACATACGCAATCGCTGCATACAAACGCACTCGACGAAGCAATCGCATTGCCTACCGACTTCTCCGCACGCATTGCCCGCAATACGCAAATATACATACAGGAAGAAACTTCTATATGCAAATCAATCGACCCGTGGGCAGGTTCGTATTACGTCGAAAGCCTTACGCACGAAATTGCGCACAACGCATGGCATCTTATTCAGGAAGTAGAACAGCTTGGCGGAATGTCGAAAGCAATAGAAACAGGCATACCGAAGCTTCGTATCGAAGAAGCCGCCGCACGCAAACAGGCGCGCATCGACTCGGGCGCAGATACAATTGTTGGCATCAATAAATACCGCTTAGAAAAAGAAGATCCTATCGACATTCTCGATGTTGACAATACCGCTGTCCGCGAAGCGCAAATTAAACGATTGCAATGGCTACGGGCAAACCGTAACGAAGAAGACGTAAAAGCGGCGCTTGCGGCAATCACAAAAGCAGTAGAAACAAAAACAGGCAACCTTTTGGAACTTGCCGTTGATGCAGCGCAGAAACGCGCATCGCTCGGCGAAATTTCGGATGCCTGCGAAAAAATTGTAGGACGTTATAAAGCAGTTATTCGTATGAATGCAGGAGTTTATTCGGCAGAAGCAAAACACGACAATGATTTTGAAAAAGCAAAAAAATTAGTCGAAGAATTTGCAAAAAAAGAAGGTCGCCAACCGCGTATTATGGTAGCCAAATTAGGACAGGATGGACACGACCGCGGCGCAAAAGTTGTTGCAACAGGCTATGCCGATATGGGATTTGATGTTGACATGGGACCACTGTTCCAAACGCCTGTAGAAGCGGCAAAGCAAGCCGTTGAAAATGACGTGCATGTTGTAGGCGTTTCGTCGCTTGCGGCAGGGCATAAAACTCTGGTGCCGCAAATCATTACGGAACTTGAAAAGCTCGGACGCGGCGATATTATCGTGATTTGCGGAGGCGTTATTCCCGCGCAGGATTATCAATCGCTTTACGATGCAGGCGCAGCGGCTATTTTTGGACCGGGTACATCAGTTTCGCTTGCTGCTATAAAAATAATAGAACTGCTTTTGCAGAAATTTGAATAAAACTATACAATTCCAAGTCGAAAGGCGCAATAAGCATTAGTAAACCCTGACAGTACCGTAAAAGTCTGTCGGGGTTTATTTTTTAATATTACTGTCCGGTAAAAAACGGGATAGGCAAAAAAGCAATGCTCAACGGCTGTAAAATTGCGGTTGAGTAGTGTTTTTTTAATGTACAAGCCCCCTCTAATCAAAAAGTGTCG
>JAIRZQ010000067.1 GCA_031267135.1 Prevotellaceae bacterium | reverse complement strand
TCAATTTATGAAATATCGCAAGTATTGAGCACTTCGCTGTTCGACAAAACGCTAATCCGAGACCTGCTAAACGAATGTAATAAATCTCAAATCAAACAAAATCAAAATGTCAAAGAACTGCTATTATTTTAATTAACGAATTTTAAATGTTTAATGCATCAGCAGTAAACTCCAATCACTTATTTATGGCGGAAAACAGTCGATGCTTAATATTATTTTGCCGCTAATTCCAGAACACGCTTTATATTGCGAGCCATTTTGCGGTGGTGGCGCTGTGTTTTTTGCAAAGAAACAGTCGAAAGTTGAAGTGATAAATGATACAAATCTCGAAGCTGTTAATTTTTTTGCAGTAGTAAAAACCAAATTTGGCGAACTGAAAAAAATAATATCACAAACATTGCACAGCCGCGATGCTCATCGCAGGGCTAATGTCATATACAATAATCCAGATATGTTCGACAGTGTGCAGCGAGCGTGGGCGTTTTATACACTCGCAAATCAAAGCTACAACAACGATTTGAAAGCAGGCGAAAACAAAAAAGAAAATAGAAATATTGACGGCTAATTATAAAATCTAAAACAGATAAACGTATGTGCTTTCATTCGCATTTCGTTTTCGCCCAAAAATGTACTTTTAGTTTTGGCGATTATATAGGAGAAAAATAATTTTTATTTAGAAAGAAATTTACGCGCATCCGTGAAGAAATTTATATCCATATAGAGAAAGAAGAAAAACGGGCTTACCATGCAACAAAACCGCTCCCGAAATACATTACGCATTCCGGGAGCGATACCGTTTTTATGGAGCGCGTGATACTCTACCTGTGATTGGTTACCTTGTAGAGGTTAACCTCGCAAAGCAAACCGGCATATAATAATTTGCGATTAACATGCATTTATTTTATATCTTTGCCGTAATTTCATAAATTTTATGGTTATGCGTAATATATTTATCAAAACATCTCTGGCTGTTACAATACTGTTGGCGTCTGTCAATACGGATGCGCAAACAGATTCGCTGCGAATTAAAATCGGTGAAAAGCTTACCGAAATATCAAAAGCATATACCGATGTCGGAAATTTGCATGTGCGCAAAATAATGACAGACGATAAGTCTGGGCGAATTATTGTAGATGTATCCGAATCGCTTTCGTATGTGCCGTTTCGTCCCGGCAATACGGAAGAAATGTATAATGCGATAAAGCCGCTGTTTTCTGAAAAGCAGCAGAAGTATAAATTTATAATCCGTTCAAACGGAATGAGTATCGACGATTTGATTCCTAACTTTTACCGTAAAAAAAACTTTGATAAATTCCGGAAATTCGAGCGCAGTGCCGATGAACAGCTGGTAAAAAATATTTCAAAGCCATATAAGATAACCAATGGATTGCAAAACCGTCATATCGCAATGTGGCAAAGTCACGGCTGGTATTATGAACAGAAGCTTGCCCGCTGGGAATGGCAGCGTTCGCGAATTTTTCAAACGGTAGAAGACCTGTTTACTCAAAGTTTTGTACTGCCGTATTTAACGCCAATGCTCGAAAATGCAGGCGCCAATGTTTTACTTCCGCGCGAACGCGACATTCGAGTAAATGAAGTGATTGTTGATAACGATGGAAGTAATTCACTGTCGAAATATGTCGAAAAAAACGACAGGAAAGCATGGCAAACACCTGTAGATTCGGGATTTGCTCACGTTAAGAATTTTTATATCGAAAATGAAAATCCATTCCGAATGGGAACATACAGACAAATAGAAACAGTGAAAGACGAAGATGAGGAAAGTTATGCTGAATGGATTCCCGACATTCCCGAAAACGGATATTATGCGGTATATGTTGCATACAAAACATTGGAAAACAGCAGCGATAATGCAACATATACGGTTTTTCACAAAGGCGGCGAAACAAAATTTGCCGTCAACCAAACGATGGGCGGTGGAACGTGGATTTATCTCGGAACATTTGCCTTTGATAAAGGATGCAGCGATAATTTTGGCGTGCGCCTGTCGAATATTGCAAAAGGCAGAAATAAAATCATCACGGCTGATGCCGTAAAGTTCGGCGGAGGAATGGGCAATGTGGCACGTCGTCCGAATCCGGCAGGGCTGGAACGCGCAAACACGAAAAGTTCCGAAATAAAATCCGACAGTACAGAAATTATTCCTGCTGCTGATTACGAATATGAAACAAGCGGATATCCGCGCTTTACCGAAGGCGCACGCTACTGGATGCAGTGGTCGGGAGTTCCGGATTCCGTTTACAATCAAACAGAAAATAAAAACGATTATATCGACGATTACAGTTCGCGCGGACATTGGGTAAACTACATCGCAGGAGGCTCGTCTGTTATGCCGGAAGAACAGGGATTGAATATTCCCGTTGACCTGTCGCTTGCCTTTCACAGCGATGCGGGTACAACAAAAAACGATTCTGTTATAGGTACGCTCGGAATATTTATGACAAAGCAGAATGATGAAAAGTTTAAAAACGGAGTTTCGCGTTATGCTTCGCGCGACTTGGTTGACTTGATAATGACAGACATAGTAAGCGATGTTCGCAATGTTTTCAACGATACTGCGTGGACGCGGCGCGGAATGTGGAACAGATCGTACAGCGAGGCTCGCGTACCCGAAGTTCCTGCAATGCTGCTCGAATTACTGTCGCATCAAAATCTTGCAGACATGCGCTACGGACTTGATCCCCGTTTTCGATTTGTGGTAAGTCGTGCCATATACAAAGGCATGCTGAAATTCATAGCAAACCAAAACGATTATGAATATGTTGTGCAGCCGTTACCTGTTGAACAGTTCAGTGCGGAATTTGTGAGCGGCAACGAAGTTGAGCTTAAATGGAAACCGGTGGAGGACAGATACGAACCGACGGCAAAACCAAAGCGGTATATGGTTTATACGCGGATAGACGATGGAGCGTTTGACAACGGTTTGATAACCGGAGACACGTCGTGTATTGTAGATATTGTATCGGGGAAAATATACGGCTTCAAAATAGCAGCAGTGAATGATGGCGGCGAAAGTTTTCATTCCGAAATTTTATCGGTATACAGGTCTCCAAACGAAAAAGGAAAAATTCTTATTGTAAATGCCTTTGACAGATTGAGCGCTCCGGCAAGCTTTCAGGTTGATACCGTTATCGGCGGCTTTGTTGACATATTAGACCACGGCGTTCCCGACAGGGTTGATATAAGTTATATAGGAAGCCAGTACGAATACCGACGTGATATTGAATGGTCGGATGACGATTCGCCGGGATTTGGAGCCAGTCATGCAAATTATGAAACAGAAGTTATAGTCGGAAATACTTTTGATTATCCTTTTATTCACGGCAAGGCGATTGTTGAAAAAAATGATTTTTCGTTTGTCTCGTGCAGTGCAAAGGCAATAGAAAACGGACAGGTTGATTTGAAAAATTATAAAATAGCAGATATTATACTTGGAAAGCAGCGTCAAACAAAAATAGGAGCGAGGAAAGATGCGGCTCAATTTAAAACGTTTTCCGAAAAAATTCAAAACGCAATAAGCGATTATTGCAAACAGGGAGGAAATATTTTTGTAAGCGGCGCCTTTGTAGCAACCGATCTTTGGGATTCGGGCGATATTGTAGAGAAAGATACCGCTTTTGCTCAACAAGTTCTGCACTACAAATGGCGTACAGGCATGGCTTCGACCAATGGACGCATAAAAGGAGTTGCTTCGGCATTGATGCCGAAATGCGGGAATTACGAATTTCACAGCACCTTAAACCGACATTCGTACGTTGTTGAAGCGCCCGATGGAATCGAACCTGTCGGCAATGATGCAAGTACGATTTTGCGATATTCCGAAAACAATATCAGCGCAGGAATAGCATACAGCGGTACAAATTACAAAACATGCGTGCTTGGATTTCCCTTTGAAGCGATAAAAAATTATGAGGAACGCGCCGATTTAATGCAAAAAATACTAGAGTTTTTTACAGAAGATATTACAGATAACCGGTAATCTTTATATAACGAAACATATCAATTTCCCAGTTCCAATTGATTTTTCACCAAATTAAAGTATTCTCCCTTATTTGTTACAAGTTGAATATGCGTACCCTGCTCACATATTTGTCCATTTTTCAGGACAATAATCCGGTTGGCATTTTTTACGGTTGACAGTCTGTGCGCGATGATTAATACTGTTTTTCCCACAAAAAATTCCTGTAAATTATCATGAATAATTTTTTCATTTTCGGCATCGAGAGCGCTTGTTGCCTCATCAAGAAAAATGAATTGAGGATTTTTATAAACAGCGCGAGCAATTAATATTCTCTGGCGTTGCCCGCTGGAAATACCGTTGCCTGCAGCGCCTATCTTTGTATTGTATCTTAACGGTAAACTTTCTATAAAATCCTCTATATTAGCTATTTTTACAACACGTTTTAATTTTTCCATATCAATATTTTCATCGGAAGTTGCAATATTGCGTTCGATTGTATCGGAAAAAATAAAACCGTCCTGCATTACAACGCCTGTGTTTTTTCTTAAATTTTCAGCTGACAAATCATTGATATTTAATTTATTATAATATACATTTCCACTTACAGGCAGGTAAAATTTAAGCAAAAGCTTCATTAAGGTTGTTTTTCCGCTGCCACTTGCTCCCACTATTGCAGTTATTTTGCTTTCTGGAATATGCAAATTTATGTTTTTCAGCACAAAAGGCGAATGAGGTCCCTCATACTGAAACGAAACATTTTCAATAAAAATGCCTTCATGTTGATAAGACGAAGATGTTGAGTCGTATGAATTTTCAAATATCAAATTCGTTTGCCCTTCTTCTTCCTCTTCGGGGTGATTTTGTACCTCATTGAGACGCTCGAGGCTAAGTTTGGCATCCTGCAAGCCACGAAAAAACGAAACTAACTGACTGACAGGAGAATTCATTTGTCCAATAATGTACGAAATACCGAGCATTGCGCCAAGTGTAATATTACCTTTGATAACCAGAGTTGCGGCAAAAAAAGTTACAACAATATTTTTCAGCTGGTTTATAAATTCAAAACCTGAAAGCTGCAACTGATCAAGGCGTAAAATGCGGATATTGAGTTTAAATAATCTTTGTTGAATTTCTTCCCACTGCTTGCGCTTGTAGTCGGCAAAGTCGTTGAGTTTCATCTCTGTAACGCCATTTAAAATTTCATAAATGCTTTCCTGATTAGCGCTGCGTTCCTGAAATCGAAAATAATCAAGAAATTTGCGCTTTCGCAGCCAAAATATACTCCAAAATATTGATAAAATGGTTAATAAAAGATAAATAAGTAATATTTGTACATCATAATACCACAGCACGCCAAAAAATACCAAAAAAGTAATCATGGAAAAAAAGGTTGTCAAACCTTGCGAAGTAAGAAAATTTTCAATCCTTTCATTATCTTGGATACGCTGTCGAAAATCGCCTATCATTTTAGTATCAAAGAATTTAATCGGAAGTTTCAGCAATTTTTTCAAAAAATCCGAAATGATTCTTATACTCAATTTTGTACCTATAAAAAGCATTAGCCAGTTTCGAATAATTTCGAAAGTAATTGCACCAAAAAACAATGTAAGCTGAGCCAAAAGAATAAGCGTAACAATATTTGTATTTTTTGCATTAACGCCTTTGTCAATAAGATTTTGAGTAAGAAAAGGGAAAACCAATGTCAGCGCACTGCCCGCCAGCAAAAGCAGGAACATCCATAAAATTTGCCATTTATACGATTGCAGATAGCCAAGCATATACCGCAGGGAAATTTTAGAGGGTGCGGGAGGCTGCAATTCGTAGAATTTTTCGGTGGGCGAAAGAAACAAAGCCACTCCTTTCCCGTCATCCGACAACCATGATTTTATAAATTTTTCTTTCGAAAGTTTAATAAAACCGTATGCAGGGTCGGCTATATGGAAGCGAAAACGGCTAAGCGAAGAGTTTGTATCATCATGCCTTTTGCGCCTGCACACCTTTGTGCTTTTAACTTTGTAGAGTACTACAAAATGATTCTGATTCCAGTGCAGAATACATGGTAAGGGAGAATTTTCTGCTGACGAACAGAATGATTGAAGTTTCTCTAACGTGATCTTGGCGCTAATTGTTTTAAAACCAATCTTTTGTGCTGCCTCTGTGATGCCAAGCAACGACACGCCTTCACGTGTAATGAAACATTCATTACGCAGATATTCAGTGGAATAATACTTACCATACTGCGATGCTACCATTGCCAGACAAGCGGGCCCGCAGTCCATCTGGTCGTGCTGGGGGTAAAGATGCATATTGTATTGAAATAAATTATTAGTCTTGTTGATAAGTGTCAATTGCGGCATCAATGTTTTCTACAACTTCATTGCCTAACTTTAAACAGAGTAAATTAACTCTATTTCTATAATAATCAATTAGTTTTAAATTTCCTGCTTTTTCTGCAATCAGTGAATTCTGACAAAATGTAAATATCATTAATCCTAATATTTTTTCTTCAATTGAGTGAAAAATATTATTATCATTAGCAATAGATAAAAACAAATGACTATATTTTCCATCTGAAATAGCATTCCGGTCTATTTTTTCTTTGTTCTTGAAAACTGTATCTACTAAATTCATTTTATATTGTTTTTTGAGATATGTATTGTAATATCATTCTGTCTTGTATGTTATATTTAAAAGTAGGACAACCATCTGCTCCTTTTCTCCATTTTTTAGGACAACTACCATAGCACACAGGAAGAAATTTGCATTTTGTACATTTATTTTTAGTTGCTAAAAATTCGTTTTTAAAATTTCTTATTTTAGCAATTTTTTTGTCTTCCGGTTTTGTGTCATTTTCAACATTGCCTTCTATACAGTCATCGTTCTGATATATAGGCGTATATGCAAATTCATAACAAGGAAAGATATTACCAAAAGAGTCATAATCTTCTGCATATTTGTCGTTTACCATACAATTTAAAGATTTTCTAATGGGAAGCAATTCTTTATGTATTTGTCCATTTTGATATAAAAGAATCAACCATTCTATCTCTTTTTCTGCAAATTCTTTGGTGGTAAGACTAACTTTGTCCGCTTCATTATCACCCCATTCAATAATGGGAGCAAAAAAAACATTTACCTTGTTAAATATATTATTTTTTTTCAAAAAATCAATCAAAATGGGAACTTCTTCGTAATTTGTACTGTCTATATTAATTCGTAATATTATTTTAGGTTTATACAACGAATATATTTCAGAATGAACGACTTTACACAGGTTATTAAAAATCATATCAAAACTTCCCTTGCCATTTTTGGTAATTCTCCGTTTATCATGGGTTTCTTTTGGTCCGTCTATTGTTATTTGAATTGACGTAATTTTGCATTTCATTAATATCTCAAAATTTTCAAGTGTCAAAAGCAAACCATTTGTAATAATGTCAGAGATATAATTTATGCTATTTTCTTCGCAAAACTTAAACATATCTTCATAAAATTTGCAAATACAGTCAAGTGCCATTAGTGGCTCTCCTCCATACCATGTAATACATACTGTTTTATAGTTTGGATTTGTAAGAATGATATGTTTTATTCTGCCGAGCATTTTTTGTAGTATTTCATCAGACATTATTACATTAGAGTGAACTTGACCGCAATAATGGCAATCAAGTTGACAGTTGGCTGTCGGCTGAATTGTTGATAAAAGAATGCTGTTATTTTGTGACATTTCATCAAATTTAAAGATAAAATTTGTTTCATCTTCATCTTCACAAACAAGTAATTCAGTTCTTGCCAATTCCAATAATTCATTGAATTTTAGATTATTCCACTCTTTATTTTTTATAAAATCAAATACTTTGGTTGGTATAAGCAACATTTCTCCTGTTTTTGTAGAAAAACAGAGTGATTGTGCAGCATTGGTAGGTAATGCTGCTATCACTGCATATTTTGATAATTTGAACATATTTATTTTTATTAATTATTTTACGCGGTTTTGTTCTTTTGTATTGTCAATTATTTTTACGGCGTTGGCATTGCTCTTTTTGCCCCATTGGAAGTTGTATTGCAGTGAAATTATCAATCCACGAACCGACCAATCGCTATATCTATATGATTTCAAGCCATCTACGTCCATCTCATAGATGTTATAAAATGTGTTGAAAATATCGTTAAATCTGATGCGTGTCTTCAAATTGTTTTTGTAAAAATTGTAATTAATGCTTATGTCGGTGCGAAATCCCTGTTTTTGTTCAGTAAAATCGGAAATTTGCTTTGAGGTGTAATTTTCATAAGCTGTTACACTAAACTTTGTATTCAGTTTGAAAGTTTGTGACAGATAAAATCCAAATCTGAAATTTGATTTATTAAATGCATGATTTTCAACGTTTCCTCTATTCGTTTCCATCCCAATGTGGAATTGATTGTAAAAAGTGAGTTTCTTGAAAAATGTAAAATTACTGTAAATGTAAGCGCCATAGTTAGATGCCTTATAATTAGATGGATACCAAATTGTTTCATCGTTTTCCACTATTTTTACATCCGATGTATAATTGTCGAAATAATTTAAATAAGGCATAATACTTATTAAATCTTTGAATTTATAAGATATTTGAAATGAATGAACTATTTCGTTTTTCAGATTGGGATTGCCTCTAAAAACTGTATTGTAATTGTAGTTGTACTCAAATGGGGTAATCTTGCTGAATACAGGGCGTTGAATTTTTTTTGTATAAGTTAAATCAATGAAATGCAGTTTATTATCTGTTTTATAACCAATGCTTAATGATGGAAAAAAATCGCCTTCTCTTACAAGTTTGCCTGATATTTTGTTAAATGCTACATTTCTAAAAAAATATTCATATCGTGTGCCTAAAGAAAAGTTGAAATTTGATTTTTCAAAGAAATAAATAGCATAAAGACTTGTAATATCCTCTTTGAAATTGAATTGTACGCCCGAAATTATATTTTGAAAATTTGTGTTCAGCAACGAATATTTTCCCTCAAAGTGAGTGAAACGTCCGCCAATTTCTACTTTGTGGTTATAATTGAAATCATATTCATAATCGGAATTGATAATATAAGTTTTGTTTTTTTCATCGCTTAATACATTCTGATTAAGCGAATTAAATTGTCCATTATAAGAATCAATTTTATTATTCAGTAAATTTTTTACATCAATAAAAGAAAAATAAGAACTTAATGTGTTTTTCTTGTTTTTTAGCACATGAAAAACACTGGTAATAAAAGCATTCTTTTTTACATTTTGATTATTAAAAGATATTATCAACGAATCAAGCTTGTTGTCCAAATCGTAGAATGAACTTTCTGTTTTTGTTGTACTGCTATTCTTTGGCAGATTGGAAAAATTTATTGATGCGCCAATTTGGTTATATTTGTTCATTTCGTATGTAAGCGTTGCAGATGTTTCCAACTCTTGACCTGTTCGGTTATTATATTGCTGAAACGATTCAAATGAGTTTTCAAACATTTGCCAGCCATTGTCTTTCACTTTTCCATTGTCGAAAAAGTAGCTGAAGCTACCTTCAAAAGTTAATTTTCCAAAGTTAGCGCCCAGTTCTACACTGTTGTAATGCGAATATTTATCAGTTATCAGTGCAACAGTATAAATACTTGCAGAATAGCCTTTGTTTTCATTTTTCAGCAAAATTATATTTATTACCGCATCATAATTTGCCTGATATTTCGCCGATGGATTGCTCATCACCTCTATTTTATCTATCTGATTTGTTTGTATTTGTGAAATATTAATAGATGTTTCCCGTCCATTAACTAAATATAATATTCGCGTTTTTCCCAGTATGCTGATTTTGCCATTATTAACCATTACCCCTGGAATGATGCCTATAATGTCCTTGAATTGCGCGTTTTGAAAAATCGGACTGTTATTATTTACAGTAAGTGTTGTGATGCCAAAACTGCGAGATAAATTTTTCCTTAGTGCGGTAACCACTGCTTCGTCCAAGTTAACAATTTTGTTTCCCCACAAATAAAAAGTTTTTTGGCTTCCATCAATAATAATTTTATCTTCGTAATATTCAAAATTATAGGCAGTTATACTTACATTGTAAATGCCTTTCTGTAGCTCTGCGCTAAGCAATCCTTCTTCATTTGAATAATAACAGATTGTATCAGCAGTAACGGTGTCGGCAAAGCAAAGTTTTGCATCTGCAATGGTTTTAAAATCATCAACCGACAATACTTTGAAGTCGGTTTTAACTGATTGAGCCATAGCAAACGATGATGCAAAAATTAAAATATTGAATGTTAAGTATTTCATATGTATTTATTTGCATACATTAAAAAAACTTGGTGCAAATTTTTATTGTGCCAATTAATAATTAGTTAATTTTTGTTCCTCATTTTTCAAGTGCGGGGAACAGTTCCGCACTCATATAAAAATAACTTTATATATTACAAATATACTTGATTTTATTTTAAAACTTCCATTTTTTTTAATAAAAATATCATTAAATTTAGTTAAATAAATAATGATTATAAATTGAAATCTTATTTATTCTTCTATGATAAATGCCTTTTATTGTATATATATGAAATTTATTATATTTTTGCTTACATATTGTTGGTATTTTATATGTAATGGCACGGAATAATTTAATTATAAGTAATATAAATTATAATCAAAAGCAAAATAAAAGGAAAAGCAAAAATTCAAATTTTAACAAAACAGCAACCTATTAAAAAATCTTATTTGTATATTTGCAAAAAAATATACTATGAACAAAGGTTTTATAAGGGTCGCAACGGCTATTCCCAGCGTAAGGGTTGGCGACTGTTTTTATAATATAAGGCAAATTGCAAATCAGATAAAGCAGGCAGACAGGCAAAAAGCGCAAATCATCTGTTTTCCCGAATTATGCATAACGGCATATACCTGCGGCGATTTGTTTCATCAGCGAATACTTATTGATGAAGCCGAAAATGCGCTTGCATCGCTGCTTGCCGAAACGAAAGAAACGGAAATAATCGCAATCGCAGGACTGCCTGTGTTGCAAAACAACTGTCTGTACAACGCAGCAGTTGCAATTCAAGGTGGAAATATCCTGTCTGCTGTGCCTAAAACATATCTTCCGAATTATGGGGAATTTTATGAAAAACGCTGGTTTACTTCTGGCATAAACGCTTCGCCTGTGATCAGTATTTGCGGAAAATCCGTGCTTTTTGGCACACAGGTACTTTTGCGCTGTGGCGAACTCATATTCGGAATTGAAATATGCGAAGATCTTTGGGTTACCGTTCCGCCAAGCAGTTATCAGGCTCTGTGCGGAGCAAACGTAATTTTCAATCTTTCGGCAAGCAATGAGCTGATTGGGAAAAATTCATACCTGAAAGATTTGGTACGTCAACAGTCGGCGCGATGTATGGCCGCTTACGTGTATGCGTCTACGGGAGCAGGAGAATCAACGCAGGATATTGTGTTTGCAGGAAATGCTATTATTGCCGAAAACGGAGAAATACTTGCAGAATCAAAACGTTTCGATTTTTGCGAACAGCTTGTAATAGCCGATGTAGATATACAGAAGCTTAATATCGACCGCTTAAAACATTGCAGTTTTACAGATAATGCGGCAAATTTAACAAATAAAAGCACTGCGCAAATTATAGATATTGACATTCCGAAATATCAGCATAAAAAGCTGATGAGAAAAATACAGCCGCTGCCCTTTGTTCCATCCGGAACAGAAGACAGAAATGAACGCTGCGAAGAAATTTTTTCGATACAAACAGGCGGGCTTGCAAAACGTATTTTACATACAAACCTGCGCCGTCTGGTTGTGGGAATTTCAGGCGGACTTGATTCTACTCTTGCACTGCTTGTATGCATCAAAACTTTCGACAAACTCGGAATATCACGCAGGCAAATTACGGGCATTACCCTGCCCGGATTCGGAACTACGGACAGAACATATACAAACGCCGTTAATTTAATGAAATCGCTCGACGTAACAGTGCGCGAAATCAATATTAAAAAAGCCTGCGAACAGCATTTTAAGGATATTAATCATGACCCCGCAATTCACGATACAACATACGAGAATATTCAAGCCCGCGAACGCACGCAAATCTTAATGGATGTTGCAAATCAGGAAAACGGGCTTGTCATAGGCACTGGCGATTTGTCTGAACTGGCTTTGGGCTGGGCTACTTATAACGGCGACCACATGTCTATGTATGGAATAAATTCAGGTATTCCCAAAACTCTGGTTCGTCATTTGGTTACGTGGGCAGCTGAACAGTTCGACGAAAAAACAAAATCAATCCTGATTGATATTGTTAAAACACCTGTAAGTCCCGAACTTTTGCCTGCCGACAACAAAGGAAACATAATACAAAAAACCGAAGATGTAATCGGCTCGTACGAATTGCAAGATTTCTTTTTGTATTATACGTTGCGTTACGGTTTTCGTCCGTCAAAAATATTTTTTCTGGCACAGCAGGCGTTTGAGAACGTAGAAGTAAGTGAAATAAAACGATGGATGAAAGTTTTTTATAGCAGGTTTTTCGCACAGCAATTCAAACGCTCATGTTTGCCTGATGGACCAAAAACAGGTTCAGTCAATCTTTCGCCGCGCGGCGACTGGCGAATGCCAAGCGATGCATCTGCTGCGCTATGGTTGAAAGAAGCAGAGGAAATGTAAATGAAAATGCATGAATAGTCGCGCTTTATGAATAAATTTATTATTATAAATATCAATTAATTTGTTATTTATATATTAAAACATAAGAAGATAGAACTGTTCATAAAAAGGAGAAATAAATCCAACTAATTCATAGCGGATTAGCCGGATTTTTCTTTTTTGTCGAAAAAAAAACGCTTTTGTCGTCCAAAATAGAGAAAAATATAATTCAAAAGATGTGCGCAGGATACAAATTAACAAATGGATAATTCTCATTCAATAACAAATCTTGTTCGCAGAAGACTATTCAGTCATCTCTTTTGTGCTGAGCATTCCGCAGGCGGCAAGAATATCAGTTCCACGCGAAGAGCGTAGTGTTGTTAAAATATTTTTATCGTTCAAATATTTTTGGAATTTTCCTATTGCTTCATCTTGCGATGGACGCAAATCGCTGTCGGGAATTTGATGAAAACGTATAAGATTTATCCTGCAATCCAAGCCATGCAACAAATTTGCTAATTCTCTACCATGACGCACAGTATCGTTTATTCCGTCAAACATTATGTATTCAAAACTCAAACGGCGCTGATGAGAAAAATCATAACTTTTCAACGCTTTAATAATTTCCTTAATGGGATATTTTTTCTGTACGGGCATTAATTGCAATCGTTCGTCATCAAACGGACTGTGCAAACTTACAGCCAAATGACATTTGGTTTTGCTCATAAATTCATTCATAGCAGGAATAATGCCTACTGTCGAAACCGTTATACGTTTGGGCGACCACGCAAAACCATAATCGGATGTTATTATTTCAAGACTTTTAAGTACATTTTCGATATTGTCAAAAGGTTCGCCCATGCCCATATATACAACATTTGTGAGTTTTTCGGATTCGGAAATACTGCAAATCTGGTTTAGAATTTCACCCGACGACAAATTCGATTGAAAGCCCTGTCTGCCTGTCATGCAAAATTTGCAAGCCATTTTACAGCCCGACTGAGATGAAACACAAAGCGTTGCACGGTCAGCTTCGGGAATATAAACCGATTCTATGAAAATTTTTTGCATGTAACGACTTTCAAAGAGGTATTTTTTTGTTCCATCTGCTGATATTTGATTTTTTTCGGGAAGCGAGGTTCCTATACAGAATTCGCCTGCAAGTTTTTTACGGTTTTCGAGCGAAATATTTGTCATTTCATCAACCGTTTTCACACGTTTTTTATACAACCAACCGGCAATTTGTTTTGCTGTAAAACGCGGCAATGATAATCGCAATACTATTTCGTCGAGTTCGTTTAAGGTTTTTCCGAAAAGAAAATCTTTCATCATGCAAAAAAACAAAACTAATTCAACATTAAATCATCTCTATGATGTTTTTTGCCAGATTTTGCAATGTTCTTATGCCTTCGCCATCCTGTTGCAAATCATCTATGGTCAATCCCCGAATATTGTTCCAGTATGTTGATGATGCAACAGGCATTTGATTAATTGTAAAATACTGGTTCAATCCCTCAAAAGTCATTGATGCGCCTGTGCGGCGAGTGGTTACTATAGTAGCCCCGACTTTATGGCTAAAATACTTTGAACCGGAATAAAAAGCCTTATCAAGAAATGATTTCATTGTGCCTGTAATTCCTCCAAAATATGTTGGCGAAGCAAGAATCAAAGCATCGGCGGTTTTCATTGTTTCGATCCATGCTTTTTCTTCGGCGACAGCATGTACGCAGACGGTTTGTTCGTTGTGACATCTCATGCAGGCAATGCAGCCTCTAATATCGTTTTTGCCTATATGAATAATTTCAAATTTTATATTTTCGTTTTTGAAAATTTCGCCGATGACTGAAAGGGCATAAGCGGTATTGCCGTTTTCGTTTGGGCTTCCGTTGATTGCAATTACTTTCTTTTTTTTGCTCGTTTTATCCGATTTTTTAGTTAATCTTCCCCAAATATTTCCCGCTATCAATCCTGTTCCTGCAAAGATTGAGGCTTTTATAAATTCACGTTTTTTCATCTTTTATCTTATAAAATTGGTAAATATTTTTTCCGCCTGTTTTGGTTCGACATCTTTTGAGCGTTCTCGCATTTTTAGCATCCACGCCATATTTTTTGCAAGCATTTGCATTATTTGTATTCCTTCTTCATCTTTTGCGGCATCACCGGGCGCAAGCCCGTGAATGACATTCCAGTAATTAGATGAAGGAATCAACATTTCGGCGATATTAAGATAATGATTTAAAGAGTTGAAAGTCATGCTTCCTCCTGTTCTGCGAACAGCAACGACAGATGCTCCTGCTTTATGTCGAAACCATCCTCCGTTGACACCGGCAACATAAAACGCACGGTCTAAAAAGCATTTCATTGTACCTGCAATTCCCGAATAATATACAGGTGAAGCAAGAATAATTCCGTCTGCATCTTTCATTTTTGCAACGGTATCGTTTAAAATATCATTTGTTATAACGCATTTTCCATCACGATTTTCATGACATTTATCGCAGGCAAGGCATCCTCGTATGTGCCTGCCTCCAATATCAATAATTTCAAAATCAATCCCTTCCGCGTTAAGAATGTTTTTTACAACCGACAGTGCAAAAAACGTGTTTCCATTTTTTCTCGGACTTCCCTGTATTGCTATTACTTTCATAAATTTCAAATTATAAGATGATTAAAATAAATATTAAGGCTTTATAATTACGTTTCGTGGAACATATCGGATTTTTACCTAATCTTCTACTCAGTTATTTGCCTTATGTTTATTTTTGTATTTGCTTTTTATTTTCTATTAATATTTGTATTGTTCGTTCTTTTTCTTCGAATATCTGTATTAGATATTCTATTTCTTTTGCTAATTTTATCATGTCTCCATCTCTTTTTTTGTAAGTTTTCTGATTTTTTATACGCTTATAATCAAATAATTATAATAATATTAATAAATCTAATATTGAAAAATATTATAGTTTTGCCTTTCAAATATAACAATAAAAAATGAAACTGAAAAATGACATTATTAAAAAATCAGAGAAAGTATAATCGCCAAAACGGGAAAGATACAAGTTGGTAAGTTCAAATAGTAAATGCAACAGAAGTAAAAAAATCTCTGTTTGGGGCATGCCCCAAACAGAGTTTAAGAAAAATGTCTTACTTTAGTTGTAATATGAAAAAAAAGAAACATTTAACTCAGGAACAAAGGTACACAATTGCACGGATGCTGCAAGCTGGATGTA
>JAIRZQ010000061.1 GCA_031267135.1 Prevotellaceae bacterium | reverse complement strand
GTACGATTTAGTTGCAGAAAACCCTCAAAGCACCGTTGTAGCCGAATATCAAACGGAATACAAGCGGTCGGAAAATTATCAAAGCGAGGCAGAACTCGAAAAAGAATTTATAAAAATATTGCAGTCGCAGAGCTACGGGTATCTGCAAATTAAATCCGAAGCCGATTTAATCCAAAACCTGCGCGTTCAGTTGGAAAATTTGCAAAATGCCTGTTATTGCGGACTTGACCCGCAATCCCCCGATAAAGAATCGTTTCACTTTACCGACAACGAGTGGAAAAACTTTTTTACAACAAAAATCGCCAGCCAAAACAGTGGCATTGAAGAAAAAACAAGCATTATTCAAGAAGATTATATCCAACTGCTCACCCGCGACAACGGCGAAACAAAAAACATTTACCTGATTGACAAACAGAATATTCACAACAACTCATTGCAGGTTGTCAATCAATACACTACCGAAGACGGCGCACATTCAAACCGTTACGATGTAACAGTTTTGGTAAATGGTTTACCGCTCGTTCATGTCGAACTAAAAAGACGAGGCGTAGATATAAAAGAGGCGTTTAACCAAATAAACCGTTATCAGCGCGAGAGTTTCTGGGCAGGCAGCGGACTGTACGAATACATACAGCTGTTCGTGATTTCAAACGGTACATATACCAAATATTACAGCAACACCACTCGCAACCAGCATATAAAAGAGAACGCCAATCATAGGGGCGTATCGCATACGCCCAGGAAAACCAGCAACAGTTACGAATTTACCTCGTGGTGGGCAGATGCCGGCAATAAGCCGATTACCGATTTGGCCAGCTTTGCCAAAACATTTTTTGCCAAACATTCTATTCTTAATTTGCTGACTAAATACTGTGTTTTTACTTTCGATAAAATGCTGTTGGCAATGCGCCCATATCAAATAGTTGCTACCGAGCGCATTTTAGGACGCATCAATGTTTCCAACAATTACAAAACATACGGAAAAATAGAAGGCGGCGGCTATATTTGGCACACCACCGGCAGCGGGAAAACGCTAACGAGTTTCAAAACCGCACAACTGGCAAGCAAATTGCCGTACATTGATAAAGTTTTGTTTGTAGTCGATAGAAAAGACCTCGACTATCAAACAATGAAAGAATACGACAAGTTTGAAAAAGGCGCAGCAAACAGCAACACAAGCACCGCCGTTTTAGCGAAACAACTTGCCGACCCGAAATGCAAAATCATTATCACAACCATTCAAAAACTGAGTATGTTTATCAAGAAAAGTAAAAATCTTGATAATCCTTTAATCAGGCATATCCTGGTTCAGACAAGGTTTGTGATTATTTTCGACGAGTGCCACCGTTCGCAGTTCGGCGATATGCACACGGCTATCACAAAGAATTTCAAGAAGTATCATATTTTCGGCTTTACCGGTACGCCGATTTTTGCCGCAAATGCAAGCGCGGCAGGCAAAGCAAACTTGAAAACCACCGAGCAGGCATTTGGCGAAAAACTGCACACTTATACGATTGTTGATGCCATAACCGACAAAAATGTACTGCCTTTTCGCATTGATTATATCAGCACGATGCGCGAGCAGGAAAACATTGAAGATGCTGCCGTTTGGGATATTGACAGAGAAAAAGCGCTCGCCTCGCCCGCGAGAATAAGCAATATTGTAAAATACATTCGCGAGCATTTCGACCAAAAGACCAAACGCAACTCGTTTTATCAACTCAAGGAAAAACGGCTGGCAGGTTTCAATTCCATTTTTGCAACCACCTCTATCAATGCTTGTAAACTCTATTATAGCGAGTTTCAAAATCAGCAGAAAGATGTACCCGAAGCACAGCGATTGAAAATTGTCACGATATTTTCCTGCGGCGTGAACGATGAACTGACAGAAACAGATGGAGTAATGGATGAAAATTCAGAAGATACAAGCAACCTTTCCGTCAGCCACCGCGATTTTCTCGAAAGTGCAATCGCCGATTATAACGCCATTTTCAAAACTAACTACGACACCTCTTCCGATAAATTCCAAAATTATTATAAGGATGTTTCGCAACGGGTAAAGAACCGCGAAATTGATTTGCTCATGGTTGTAAATATGTTCCTAACAGGTTTCGATGCAACTACTTTGAACACGCTTTGGGCGGACAAAAACCTTCGCTTGCACGGACTTTTGCAGGCGTACAGTCGAACAAACCGCATTCTCAATTCCGTAAAAACTTTTGGCAATATTGTTTGCTTCCGCAACCTCGAAAAAGCCACCAACGAAAGTATTGCACTCTTTGGCGACAAAGAAGCCGGAGGCGTGGTACTGCTAAAATCATATTCCGATTATTACAATGGCTACGAAACCGAAGAGGGTAAAAAAATAAGAGGCTACGAAGAACTGATTGCCGAACTTTTGCAAAAATACCCAATTGGCGAACAAATCATTGGCGAACAGGCGCAAAAGGAATTTATCAAACTTTACGGCGGCATTCTGAAAGTAAAAAATATTCTTTCCGCTTTTGACGAATTTGCAGGCAACGAAATTCTGACCGAGCGTGATGTGCAGGATTATCACAGCATATATATCAATCTTTACAACGAATTTCGTAAAATTCCCAAAGGCGACAGCGAAAATGTGAATGACGATATCGTGTTTGAAATGGAGTTAATCAAGCAGGTTGAAATCAATATCGACTACATTTTGGAGTTAATCCGCAAATATCACGAAGGTCATTTGCAAGACAAAGAAATTGTCGTTACAATCGGCAAGGCGATAGATTCGAGCGTAGAACTCCGCAACAAAAAAGACCTTATAGAGCAGTTTATAGCTTCGCTTACGCCCGCAACAAACGTTGATGATGACTGGCAAAAATTCGTTTCCGAAAAACAAAAAGAAGAATTAAGCTGTATTATTGCAGACGAAAATTTGAACAGGGAAGAAACGGAAAAGTTTGTAAAAAACGCATTTCGCGACGGCTTTATTCCGGAAACAGGCACAGCGATAACAAAACTTTTGCCTCCGCTCAATCCATTTGCTCCGAATAATCAATACGCAACAAAGAAAACAACTGTAATTGGAAAACTGAAACAATTCTTTGATAGATTTTTCGGAGTT
>JAIRZQ010000118.1 GCA_031267135.1 Prevotellaceae bacterium | reverse complement strand
GCAAATGCCGAAACGCTTACAAATAAGCAGGCAATGGAAAACATTAAAAATTTCTTCATAATAATTAATTTTGTTTTACAATAAATTTGCGTTCTATAATTTACATTATATTTTGTTTTGAAATACAAAAGTAATTATTTTTTAATTAGTTGCAAATTGTAACAAAAAAAAAATTTTTATCAAAAAACATGTATTTGATTGATATATTTGCAATTACCTTGTCTTATAATGTAAATTATAGGACAAAAATTTTTAATATAAAATGTTAAAATTTAATATAATATCAGTTAATAATCAGATGCAAAAAGCGATACAGACGTTACATGTATTTGGGACTGCGGCTTGCATGAACGCTGCATGCTTGACGAGATATTAAAGTTTGTACGATTCTGTTATTGGAAACAAATATCTAATAATCTAAAACCAAATTGGGGAAAATTTTAAAAAATTCTTATATGCAAAATCCTGCATTTTTGTTTAATGGGTTTTGGTTGTAATTTATTGTTAATAAGTAAGTTAGGTGGTTATAAATAATCGAAGATTATTTGCAATATTCTATTTCAATGCTGTACAGCAGCGAGATCTATCACAACATGAAAAAACCGTTCAAAACATTTGTTTTGAACGGTTTTTTCATTATTAACAAGTAAATTTTATATAACAGCAAAATATCAAGACAAAAATCCCAGCAATACGCCTGCGGCAACAGCGCTTCCGATAACGCCTGCTACATTTGGCCCCATTGCATGCATTAGCAAATGATTTTTAGAGTCGTACTGTCTGCCGACTTCTTCGGATACCCGCGCCGAATCGGGAACAGCCGAAACTCCTGCATTTCCTATAAGAGGATTCATTTTATTTCCTTCTTTCAGGAATAAATTGAAAAACTTCACAAACAAAACGCCACCCATTGTAGCAACAATAAATGAGGCTGCTCCAAGTCCGAATATTCCCAACGAATGAATATTTAAGAAGTTTGTCGCCTGAGTTGATGCGCCTACTGTTAAACCAATCAGTATTGTACAAATATCAATAATGGGACCTCTTGCCGTTTCAGCCAAACGCCGCGTAACGCCGCTTTCTTTAAGCAAATTACCAAAAAACAGCATTCCCAGCAACGGCAATCCCGATGGCACTATAAATGCCGTAAGCAAAAATCCGACTATCGGAAATAATACCTTTTCGTTGGTTGAAACTACTCGCGGAGGCTTCATTCTTATTAAACGTTCTTTTGAGTTAGTAAACAGTTTCATAACCGGCGGCTGAATTACAGGTACAAGAGCCATATATGAATATGCGGCAATCGCTATTGCTCCCATCATATCGGGCGCAAGCCGCGATGAAAGAAATATTGCCGTAGGCCCGTCCGCTCCTCCGATAATTCCGATTGCTCCTGCCTGATTGGGTTCAAATCCTACAGCCAGAGCCGCGGTATATGCCGCAAAAATTCCCAATTGGGCGGCAGCTCCAATCAACAGCAGTTTGGGATTGGATATGAGAGTAGAAAAGTCGGTCATTGCTCCTATTCCCAAAAATATTAAAGGAGGATACCATCCGTTTTTTACTCCGTGATACAAAATATTAAGCACCGAACCTTCTTCGTAAACTCCTATTTTCAAAGAGGCAAGGTGCGGTATGTTGCCAACAAGAATACCAAAACCTATCGGAAGCAACAACATTGGTTCCCATTTATATTTTACTGCCATAAATATAAATCCCAAACCGATAATGATCATCACTATATGCCCTGCTGTTGCTGTTGCAATACCCGTATAGCCCCAAAAATTGCTTAGGTTTTCAGATAAAAAGCTAAAAAATCCCGTTCCCTGTTCCATATCATCCTATAACTATTAAGTCGGCTCCTTCGAGAACGGAATCGCCTTTATTTACTTTTATTTCGGTAACTTTTCCATCGCTTTCGGCATTAATGCTGTTTTCCATTTTCATGGCTTCAAGCACAAACAGTTTTTGTCCTGTTTTTACAGCGTCGCCAATCTTTACGCAAACATCAATAATAACTCCCGGAAGCGGTGATTTTATTATGTTTGTTCCACTTGCATGTGCAGCAGGCGTAATTTTTACAGGAGTCGCTGTTGCAGTTGCAACAGCAGGCTTTGCAGTTACTATCTGACGTATAACAGGCGCGGTTTGCCGTATGGGTTTGTCAATTTCGACATTGTACACTGTGCCGTTTACTTCGACACTTGCATGAGTATCTTCTATGTTTTCGATATTTACATTATACTCACTGCCGTTTATTTTCATTTTAAATTCTTTCATTGCTTATATTAATTTTATTATTTTCTTATAATTACAGGCGTTTGACGTAATGTTTGAACTTTTGAATTCCATGGCGAATACATTTTATCTTCACGTTCTATTGTTATAACCATGTCTTCGATATCGTGAATATCATCCTGATACAGTTTAAGCGCCAATGCTATTGCCGCGTAAATATCGCCTGTTTCTTCGCCTGCATACTGCACCTTGTCGATTTCAACTCCCTGCGCTTCGGCTGCCTTTTTCTTGCTTGTTTTTATATGGAATTTGGCAAGCTGCTTGAAGCAAAAAAACAGCAATATCAATACAACAAACACAACACTCATTGCCGTTATCGATATTACGATGCCGAAAGGATCCCGTTTGCCGAGTTTTTCCGATGCGCTTTCCAGTGCATACGACTCATTCTGTAAACGGGGCGTTACCGTATTAGATTTTTCCCATTTAGCATTACCGTTTTTTGCATAGCCCACATTTGATTCGAGTTCGGGATATTTAATCTGGTCGATAAGCGTTTTTCCATCATTGCTGTAAAGAGCAAGATAGCCTCCATTTGCACTTAATTTAAAATTAGTGTACAGAGGCCCGTGATAATCAATACCATCTGCCCAAATCAATAAGTATTGAAGCGGCGGTATTTTCGTTGATACATCTCCCTGCGGGATTCTGTATTTTTTCGGATTGTTTTCATCATCTGTTATGTAACAGCCTCCAATGTCAACAGTTCCATAAGTAGGATTGTATATTTCAATCCAGGTACTGTGAGCTCCATAATCATCTACTATGTTGTCGGTATTGTTCGAAAGCAGTTCGTTCAGCCTTAAATCAAACGTAGTTTGAGCATAAGATGCAAACGACAATACTGTTAACGCTAACAGGAAAAATCCTTTTTGTATTTTTTTCATCTTCATCATCATAAATTACAACGGCAAATTATCGTGTTTTTTCGGAGGATTTGTCAATTTCTTGGTTGCAAGCTGCTTTAATGCGCGAATAATACGGAAACGCGTGTTGCGCGGTTCGATAACGTCGTCGATATATCCGTAGCGAGCTGCATTGTACGGATTTGCAAACGCCTTACGATATTCATCCTCTTTTTGAACGGCAAGCGCTTTCGGGTCTTCCGCTTCCTTAACTTCTTTGCTGAACAAGACTTCGATTGCTCCCGATGGTCCCATAACTGCAATTTCAGCCGTAGGCCATGCATAGTTAATGTCGCCGCGAAGATGCTTTGAACTCATAACGCAATATGCTCCGCCGTACGATTTGCGCAAGGTAACCGTAACTTTCGGAACAGTTGCTTCACCGTAAGCGTAAAGCAGTTTTGCTCCGTGAAGAATGACTGCTCCGTATTCCTGACCCGTGCCGGGTAAAAATCCGGGAACATCAACCAGTGTAACAAGGGGAATATTGAATGCATCGCAGAAACGTACAAATCGCGCTCCTTTGCGTGATGCATTAATATCCAGCACGCCGGCTAAAACTTTCGGCTGATTTGCAACAATGCCTACCGCTGTTCCGTTGAAACGGGCAAATCCTGTAATTATGTTGGCAGCGAAATTTTTCTGCACATCGAGAAACTCGCCGTTATCCACTATTGCGCCAATAACTTCATACATGTCATACGGCTTGTTGGGACTGTCGGGGATTATATCGTTGAGCGAATCTTCAAGTCGGTCGATAGCGTCTTCACACAGCAATGCCGGCGTTTCTTCCATATTGTTTTGAGGAAGAAAACTTAAAAGTTTTTTGATAAGTTCAATGCCGTCTTCCTCGCTGTCAACGGCAAAATGAGCAACGCCCGATTTTGTCGTATGTATGCTTGCGCCGCCGAGCTGTTCCTGAGTAACATCTTCGCCGGTAACCGTTTTAACAACTTTTGGTCCTGTAAGAAACATGTAGCTTGTTCCTTTGGTCATAATTGTAAAATCGGTAAGCGCCGGAGAGTAAACAGCGCCGCCCGCACAGGGACCGAATATTCCTGAAATTTGAGGAATAACGCCTGATGCCAAAATATTGCGCTGAAAAATTTCTGCATAACCTGCAAGCGCATTTATACCTTCCTGAATACGGGCGCCGCCGGAGTCGTTAAGCCCGATAACAGGAGCGCCCATTTTCATGGCTTGATCCATTACCTTGCAGATTTTCAGTGCGAGAGTTTCGGAAAGCGAGCCTCCGAAAACAGTAAAATCCTGTGCATAAACATAAACCAGCCGCCCACCTATTGTGCCGTAGCCCGTAACAACGCCATCGCCGAGAAAATGTTCCTTTTCTATGCCGAAGTTTACGCAGCGATGCTGAACAAACATGTCAAATTCTTCGAAACTGCTTTCGTCGAGCAACATTGTAATACGTTCGCGTGCCGTATATTTTCCTTTTTGATGCTGCGCGTCAATACGCTTTTGTCCGCCTCCAAGCCGTGATTTTTCACGCAATTCTATCAACTCTTTAACTTTTTCTAATTGATTACTCATATCTGTTTTTTATTTTTATTATTTTTGATTTTTTGTGAATATGCTTTTTATTGACATTTTTGGGGATCATGGCAAAGTTCGGTAAGAACGCCGGCTGTTGATTTCGGATGCAAAAAGGCAATTTCCAAGCCTTCGGCTCCTCCGCGCGGAGCTTTGTCGATAAGTTGTACGCCTTTTCCGGCAACTTCATCGAGTGATTTTTGCACGCTGTCAACAGCAAATGCAATATGATGAATGCTTTCGCCGCGCTTTTCGATGAATCTGGCAATTGTACTTTCGGGACTTGTCGGTTCAAGTAATTCTATTTTTGTTTGCCCTACTTTGAAAAATGCCGTTTTTACCTTTTGGTCGGCTACTTCTTCGATTGCATAGCATTTGAGCCCTAAAATCTGTTCATAATAAGGAATAGCCTGTTCTAATGATTTTACGGCAATTCCAAGATGTTCGATGTGTGAAATATTCATTTTATATCTGATTTTTAATTAAATTTGTCAAAGAAATATTCTGCAAAGATAGGTATTTAATAACATATTTCCCAAAATATTCGATATAAAAATTAAAAATTGATTGATGATGTAATTATTTAACAAATGCTATCATCTCCGGCAGGTTTGATTTTATAATTTGATTTTTGTACTCGACCTTGAAATTGTTCGTTTCCATTATAATTGATTGGTTTTCAGCTATAAAGATACGAATTTTCAAGGTCATTTCCAAATAAAAAGCAATTATATTTTGTTGATATTCAAATAATTCTAAGCATATAGCAAATTTTTGTCATATACTAAGATGATTTTCGATAAATTGAAATTCAATTGAGCCGCGTCAGGGTATGAATCCAAAACGATACCGGAGCGACTCATGTGCTTCGGTTCAATATAATACGGAGTAGGTATATATTCCGGCTCCGAGTTGTGATATACGCGACTTGTTATATTCGTCGTACCGTTTGATTTGATGTGCGTCGCAAAAACGACGGCTTTAAATGTTGCCATTGATTTCGTTTTTTAGTATAGTCCAACAAAACCAATTCCGCAAAAAGTCTTTTAAACTAT
>JAIRZQ010000113.1 GCA_031267135.1 Prevotellaceae bacterium | reverse complement strand
CTAAGCGGTATTAATTTGAGCGTGGATAAAGTGTTGAATATCGCCAAGACGGTGACCACGTTAAAAATCAAACTGCCGGCAAGCGGAGAAACGTTGACAAAAACGATGCTGCTGACCGTAAAGCACAAGGCTATTGAGCCGCTATTCGACAAAATATTTTGGGAGATTTTTTAGGGTGACGCATTGTCGAAGTCAGGTGCTGAATTTACATTGATTTTGTAAGATTGCGGCAGTTGGATTCTTAAATTTGAGATTTCGTATTCTTTTTGGCTAATTTCATTCCTCAAATTTTGAATAGTTGAGTTATTGCCTGACTGTAACTGTTCTATCTGTTCTCTCAGTTTGTAATTGTCGTTTCTTTCGCTATAATAGCTATAATGGTAACTATCTACTTCCTGATAAAAAACAATCGCTGTAATTCCCAAACCGATAGAAAGCAAAACGAAAAAAACAATCCAACCTGCATTGTTTTTTTTCTTTTGAACAATGGTGGGCGGTTGATTTTGCAATATTTGTATTTGTTGCTCTTTATCAGCAATATCCTGTTGCAGAGCTGCGTTTTTGTCTGCAAAGTCATTTCTTGCTTGCTGCATTTCAACAATTTTATTTTTGGCTGCGGCAAGTTCGGTTTCATACCTTTGTATCATTTCCTGTTCTTTCATTATTTATCAATTTTATTAAAACTACATATTTTTCATAATTGTACCTACGATAACAGCAATTATTATAAAAATGAATACTGACCAGCCACAACCACTTTTCTTTTTGGGTTGTGGCTTCAGCGGCGTTGTTTTCGGTTTCGGTTTTTCTTCTTTTCTACAGAATGGACATTCTCTTAATGTTTTGTTGTAATAGTGTCCTTTTGAACATTTGATAAAATCTACTTTCGGGTCTTTCGGCGGTGCTGGTGGCGGTATTACAGGTATTGGTCCTGCGCTACGAATAACCTCGTGAATATTCCTGCCCCATTCTTCCGCACCCGGACGATTAACGGCATTGAGCGAAAATGAGCGTTTAAACAAATCCTGTATTTTCGGTGGCAAAATTTTGAATTTATCATGCAACGGCGGAACAATCTGTATCTTGTGTGCATTATTGCCGAAAGGAAACAAATCGTCGGAAACATTGGTAGAAATATTGCTTTCGGAAGCATCTTTCTGCATTTTTGGCGTTACGGCGTAAGGGTGCAAGCCAAACAAGAGTTGATAGAATACTACGCTCAACGCGAAATTGTCCCACGATTTTACTAAAGGAACGCTTGCCGATTTTCCAACGCCACTTTTTTCGTATTCGGGCGGCGCGTAACCTGCCGTTGCCGCCGTACCGCGAAAAAGCATTGATTGCCCGTTTGTGATTTGAATGGAATCCATATCGCAAATCGTAACCTGTCCCGAATGTGTAATCAGCACATTGTCGGGCTTGAAATCCTGCAATACATACTTGCCTGTAGCGTGCAACAAGTGAATGGGAATAGCAATGTTGTTCATCAGTTTCAAACGGGAAACCAAACTTGGCTTACCGTGTTTGCGGTCGTATTTATACCAGGAGCCGTCCAGTTTTTTACTCAATGCCGGCGCAGTGAGAACAACCAGCTTTTTACTGTCGGCAAAGGCAAGCGGCATCATAAAACCGATAAACTGACTTCTCTGCGAAATCGTGTCAAGTGGCCAGCTTATCTTAAAACCCGCTGTGCCTACCTGTTGCGGAGGGTTATCGACCATAAACCTGATTTTATCGGCTAACTGTTTGCTGCGTTTTTGCACATAATAGATTTTCACGCAGTTGCCTTTCAGGTGGGCGGGCGAAATGATATTACGCACTTCGCCCTCGCCTCCCGAAGAAAATGGCGTGTCTGCGAGCGTGATTTTTTCGCCTTTTGAGGAATATACTATCATTGTTTTACTCTCTGTTCCCGAATACTTTACATATAAACCACGCCAAGAATCATTGTCTTATCGTCTGTTTCCTTTTTGAAAGAGGCATTACCGGATTCTATAAAATTTCCCCACTTTTCTGCACGCTCCTTTTCATCTATTTTGTCGTTGCGGAACGATTGCAGCGTTTCGCTCAGCGGATTGAAAAAGTTGGGATAGGGCTTGTTCGGGTCAAAAAACTTTCCTGTTTTTTCATCCTGCTGATTATAGAGCCATGCCGTACTTTCGCAGCCATCGCTCATTAGCGTAAAGGCAAAGGGCTTTTCGGCAACGACAATGCTTTCAGGCACAAGAACGCCCGACATTTTATATGCAGGAATATCCCAAAAGTCGCTCGGCACGAAAATCGTCTGGTTTGCCTCTTCGCCTTTATGAGGCGTGATAAGCGCCTTCCATTCGCCTTTTTCGTTTTTGTAGCCCGCTCTTCCATCGCCGATATGCGTTGCCAAAATACCGTCCGGCGTGTGAATAACCACAATCACCGTTGCATAAAGTGATTTGAGTTCAATATTTTTTTGTTTGGCAAACATTTCCATATCGTTGCGCACGAGTTTCAGCGTGGCAAAACAGATTTGCGACCATTCCATTTCGGTAGGCAATTCGCTTTTTTTTATCCAGTTGCGGCGAATAATCAAATCTTTGAAATGAAACAGAGCACGTTCTGCTACGATCTTCGAACCGATATGCGAATTTTGTGCAGACCCAGCGCCATCGGAAGTTACGGCAATGCCCCAACCTTCGCCCAGATACTCGTATTTGTGGCTGTCCTGACAGGGCAGTTTTTGCGAAATATGTCCATTACCGATAACTGATGCGCCTACTACAATCCATTCGTCTTTATCGGCTGCAAATGCATCGATTGGCTTTGTTGGTATTGGAGGTAGAGGTGTAACCGGCGGCACGGGAACGGATTGTGGTTCGGGCTGCGGCGTTGGCTGTTGCTGCTGCGGATTTGATACTGTATCTACAAGCATTACAGTTTCCGTCTGTGTTGGCTGCTGTTGTGGGGTTTGATTTTGTGTTGGTTGCATAATAACGATATTTTTCTTTTTACGATTTTTTAATACCAATCCTGTCAATAAACAAACAATTATAAGCACAAGTACAATAATGACAATTCTAAATGTTGAACTGTCGCCTTCAAGGTCAGATACTCTGCCATTTAAATCATCCAAAGTATTCTGTAACTCTTGGTATTCTCTACTGTTTGTATCAGTAATATCGTTCATTTGTTTCTTTGTAGATTCAATAATTTGCTTTAAGGAATCTATTGTTGCTTGGTTATTTGTCTGCTCATTTTTGGATGCTTCTTTTTGTGGTGTTTTATCAGCTTCCTTTTGTCCACTTTTTTGAGAACCATTATTTTGTATTGTTTGCGTAGAATTGTCTTTATTTACAGAGCTTTTTACCACCGCTTTTTTCATATACAAAGTAACTTTTAGACCAGCAATATCAACTTCTTTTTTGTCATATTCCGTACCGTTTTCTTTTTCTGATTTGGAAATATAACCCTGTGAAATCAAATCTTTTGTTTCGGCAATTTCAGAAAGTTTACCGTATAAAGTACCACTGCTTTTGTCTGATTTCAGCACTTTGATTTCCACGCAATCATCGCCGGCATCGGCTTTGGCTGTTTTCCAACCTTTGCCTAACTGCGTGTTCCATTCGGAAGTTTTCTCTTTGTACAAAGTGTATTCAATCTCAAAACCATCTTTTGCTTTGATTTTTTCGTACTCAAAACCAGCCGCCTTTTCTTCTTGGAAACCCTCTTTTACTTTTGTGCCATAATCAGACAAAGCAACATCTTTTATATACCAAGTGTCTTCTTGGTTTTTCCCGCCAATTTTTATGGTATTTCCATCAACGGAATTTATTTTGTGGTTCTTGTAATCTTTTTGCTTTTGTTGCAACAGTTCTTTTGTCTGATAACGCCCTGCATTATTCGCCTCAGTTGTATCAGCATATTGCCCAAACATAAAATTACAGCCCACAAGCGCCGTTACGATTATTAAAAATACTCGTTTCATTTTTATATTCAATTATTTAAAATGAATAACTTAGATCGTAAAAGCGGTCATCCAGTCGTCTGCGCCTTGTGTTAAATCTACTTTTTGACCTTCTTCGTGATTGACAACCGTTCCCATACTTGCGCTCAACCATTTGAAGAACTGCGAGAACTTCGCACCCTGCAAAGGCATAGCGGGAATGTCGCCTGCAATTTTATTCAAAACAGACATATTCGCACCTTCCACGCCAATCGGCAGAAAAGCGTATTTTTTACCTGCTGTGTCTGCTTTGATACGGCTTGCCAGACCATCAACATCCTGGTTGGGGTCAGGTTCGCCATCTGTCATCAGGATAATCCAGGGGCGGTAATAGTTTTGCCCTGTGGATTTATACCAGTCTTTACGCGCCTGCACCTTTTGGATTGCCTCATTCACAGCATCTACCATTACCGTTGAGCCGTTTGCTTTCAAAGCGGGCATTGTAAAGCCCTCTACCAAAGACGGCTCCTGCACGGTTGTTACAATGTGACTGAAAGTTATCAGCGACACTTCGAGTTTTTGACTTGTGCTGTCGTCTGCCGAGATTTCGTTGTAGAAATCCTGCAAACCGCGGTTTAACTCTGTTATGGGCGTTCCATTCATAGATCCCGATACATCAAGTACCAGTACGCACAAACATTTCTGTTCGTAATTGGTGGCGGATTCCGCCGAAAAATCATTCTTTGCCATTTTCTTGAATATTTAATTATTAATAATTTATACTAAATTGTAAATGCGGTCATCCAGTCGTCTGCGCCTTGTGTTAAATCTACTTTCGCACCTTCTTCGTGATTGACAACCGTACCCATACTTGCACTCAACCATTTGAAAAACTGCGAGAATTTTGCACCCTGCAACTGCATTGCAGGAATATTGCCCGCGATTTGATTAAGTACCGACATATTTGCCTTATCCACGCCGATAGGCAGGAAAGCATACTTTTTAGCGGCGGTATCGGCTTTGATACGGCTTGCCAAACTGCCGACATCCTGCCCTTTGCTCGGCTCGCCGTCAGTCATTAAGATAATCCAGGGGCGATAATAATTTTGCCCTGTCGATTTGTACCAGTCCTTACGCGCCTGCACTTTGTTGATTGCTTCATTTACAGCATCGGCCAATGAGGTTTCACCATTTGCTTCCAAAGCGGGCATCGTGAAGTTTTCCACCAAAGCAGGTTCCTGCACGGTGGTAACATAGTCGCTGAAAGTAATTAGCGATACCTCAAGTTTCTGGCTTGTACTGTCGTCTGCCAAAATTTCGTGATAAAAATCCTGCAAGCCGTTGTTTAACTTGTCAATTTTCATTGTGTCACCCTCCACGATATTGTAGAGTTTGCCGTCTACTATCTCTTGACGGCCGGTGTATTTTACATCGCCGCCGATAATCTCGCGCATTGAGCCGGAGACATCAAGTACCAGTACGCACAAACATTTCTGCTCGTAATTGATGGCGGATTCCGCCGAGAAGTCGTTTTTTGCCATTTTTTTATTATTTTATTGATTATTATCTGCTTATCTTTGCAATGCCCGCATTAAATCTTCAATTACCGCATCAATATATTGATAATGATAAGTATTTATTCGCGTAATCATTTCCTGTATATCGTTTCGAGCGGGTGCATAATAAAAGGATTCATACTTATCTGCAATTTCGCGTGGAAATCCATGCGCTTTGTAGCCATGTAAATCAGTTTGCAAATCATCAATTTGCTGATTCATTTCTACACAAAAATCGCCAAGATAACTGCGCATTTCCTGCAATTTTTGGATTTGAACTTCCAATTCCATTTCGTTCATTTTTCTTTCCTCCTGAATTTTAATGATTAATAAATTATTGACGACCAAGTGAAATTTTTAAATCCGAAACCACATTGTCGATATAATCATAATGAGAAGTTTGAACAACCTGCGTCAAGTTGTTAATCGCCTGTGATTCGTTCATATAATACCGACTGTAATATGTTGAAGCGATTTCGGTTGGAAATCCCTGCATAACATATTCGTTCAGTTTATCATTCAGCCCGTCCATTCGGGCATCTAACATTTTGCAGAAGTCGTGTAAGGTGCCTCGCATTTCGAGCATCTTCTGTATCTGCACTTCTAAACTCATTTGTGCCATAAATCTTTTATTTTAAATTTATTATATATTTTTATCTGTTAAGCGCTGAATATAAATCCTCAATCACTCTTTCGAGGTAAGGAATATGCAGGTGTTGAATGTCTGAGACAACACTTTTAGCATCTTCCCAATTTTTCGACAAATATCCTTCCGTGTAACGTTTGGCAATTTCCACAGGAAAGCCCATCGAAACGGAATCTTTAAGTATTTTGTCGGGTTGCGTTGCAAGATGGTAGTCAATTTCCACCGCAAAATCTTTCAATTTTCCGACCAACGATTGCAGCATTACAATCTGGTCGCATATACTTTGTTGTGCCATATTTTTTGATTTTTGGATTGTTATTGACGATTAATTGCTTCTGTTAAATGTACTTCCACATCGTTGAGATATCCCGTATCTTCACGCATAATGCGGCTGCCGATTATGTCCAGCTTCGCATAAAGCGGAACTAAATAGTGGACATTGTAGTTCTGTTCGATTTCCACAGGCAAACCGTTTGCGAGCAGATACTGCAATTTTGATTGCATATCGTCTTTCAAAATTTCTATTTGCCTGTTCGTTAAATCCAAGTGGGATTTTATGTCCGAAACACGCTGTTTCTGAATTTGTAAACTCATTTCCATAATATACTATATATTAAATTATTATTCATATTATTAGCTGTAAAATATTGCTTCTGTCAATTTTGTAAATAAACCTCTTCCTTTGCGTATGCTTTCAATTTGTGATTGAAAATCGGCAAAAGACAGGTTTCTATTATTCCGCAAATTATCAACTTGAAAAGCATAGCATTTTCGGCGTAACCATTTGTATTTCTTCAATATGCCACCAATGCTCTGCGTTTTTTTACCGGTCGCCGACTGCACACGGGTGAAATAACTTTGCAAACTGTAATTCGAGTTCCGTGTTTTTTGTTTGACAATATTATCAAGTTCATTAACCATTTGCTCGTTGTCGTCTTTCCATATATCGCATGAGTGTTTTTTCAAATCGGCAAGGAAGGCTTTCGTGTCTTTTTCTTCTTTGTCGAAGTGGGTAATCAGCGTTTTAATTGCTGAAATATTTTGTTGCAAATTGCTTTTTGCACTGCCTGTATCGCCGAATTTCATTTGAGAATACAGAGAAGACAGTATATTTGCGGCTTGCCCTGCAATGCTGTTTTTGTTGAAACGGTCGGCGTATGGCTTGACTGTCGCAAGTGTTTTCTCTGTATCTTCGGCTTGCTGATTTATACTGTTCAAAGTGGTAATTTGCTGTTCTACGGTTTTCAAATCGGTATCGCGATTGTTTGGAAAATTTGCGACAAACTGCTGTAATTCTGCATTGAAAGCGGAAAATTTGTCCAAAACCTTTTTGTTGCTTTGCAATATCTTTTTAATGTCTGCCAGGATCTGTTTTTCCTTTTCAAATTCCTGCTGAATAACAAGCAATTTAGGGATATTCGTATCCAAAAGGTTGGCAACATTTCCGTAGTCTTTCGATTGCATTTCGTTTCGGCAAAACAAAGTCAGTTTTTTGCATACTTCTATCGCTTTGTGGCAGTTGTAACGGTCGGGCTTGCCGGCTAACTTTTTCGCTTCTGCGCCCATTTCCACTAATTTTTCTTTCAAAGCGGGTAAGGGCTGCAATTTGCTTTTGACAGGCGAAAAATCCATTTTCCCTGCAAAAGAAAATTGCTTGAGATAATCGACAATTTCATTTTCAACGGCGTTAAATTTACTTATTTCGTCCGCATTTTTCGTCAGAAAATCAGTGAATTGGTCAAGCGTTTTCCTGTCGCTTTCGATTTCCGTTTCCGTTCCGTGCAAATCAATAACCGACTGTATCACGGACTTAAAATATTTCGCGTTTTCTTTTGTAATATCAGGCATAGCGGTTACAATTAAAAAGTTGTGAAATAAAATCGATGACTGTATTCGTCTTTTTTGCTGTAATTTCGGAATAGGACTTGCATTGCTCGTAATTCTCGCCGTCCATTTTGTTATTCAGCACAATCATCAGTCCGTTTTCTTCTACAGCTTCAATTTTTATTCCTCCAAGCAACATATTTTTGACGTCTGCGCCTTTGAGGAAAATTTTGTTTTCAAAAAAGTTGAATATGTCCGACTTGAACAGTCCCGACTGTCCGAACATCGAACTGTAGTTCAACGAATGAATAATACAATGCATTCCGAGCGGCGCACCTTCGCTAAAAATCTTTGCCAGTTTAGTGGCTGTTTCCGAAGGTTTCATTATTGATTCCGCTTTCAGGGCGTAGCAATTTTGAATGTTCAAAACAGAAAGTACAATTCGCTCTTCTGTGTTTTGCTGCTGTGTTTGCGCCTGTTTGCGTTTTTCAAGTTCGTCGGTAAGCGTATTCACACAATCGGCAATAGATTGAGCATTGCTGAGAACAAAATTCGGTGAATAATCGGTAATGCCGTTTAACGCTCCTTGAAATTCATCGCCCGCATTGAAACAGTCCATTACATAAAATTTACTGTTCGGTGCACTTTGCTTTTGCATTTGAATCAGACTTACCGCAATATTGTTAATCGCCGTTCCAAAATCTTCGCCTATAATTAAGGTATTGGAATTTTGCTGACGACGGTAACGAATCCGCGTATGCGAGTCTCGCAACAAATCGGGCTTGCCGACAAATACATCGCAATAGTTGTGATTGACTGTAAATCTGTCTTTTTCAAATTGCTGCAACAAAGCGGCGTTATCGGCAATATCGGCATCCGTTCCCGATTCGCAAATGTAACGAATGGGCAGTTCGCCGACATTTTTACGATAAACCTGCGCCAACCAATTGGTATATTCCAAATATTTAGTTGTGAAAGCGCATTGAAATTCAATGTTCATCTGTTCGTTACCGTCTGCAGTGTTGTTCATAATGGTTTGTCCTTTGCGTGTGAGCGATTTCGCCGCGCTGTTGCGAATAACCGTTTTGCTGTCCATTTCGAGCAAATTGAGGGCAAAACGGTAAGTGATAAAATCGGCGGCATTGCCGAAATTCACACCCGAAATACTTTGTGTACAAAGAACAATGCTGATTCCGAACTTTCTCCATTGACGGATACCGTTGATTAACTCTTCACGCGCTCTGATAGAAACCATATCAACCGAATTGAAAAGGAAATGAAACTCGTCCATCAAAATCAAAATTCGCGGCAGTTTTTCGCCTGTAATTTTGCGGTAACTTGCCAAAGTCGTGACCTGTTGTCCGTATTTCTTTTGCGCCTGCTGATATAAATGCGAGCGGTGTTTGGCTTCTGCAACAATATGTTCCAACATTCGCAGGGCATATTCTTTGTTGTTCGACAGCATCAACGCTTTGGCATGAGGCAAGTCGCGATAAATGCTGAAACTTGCGCCTTCGGCAAAGTCTGCCAGATAGATTTGCAATTCATCGGGCGAATATTTCATACAGGCATTGACAATGATATTGTGCAGCAAAACGGTTTTCCCATAACCCGGACGACCGGCAACCAGGGCAAAAAAGTCATTACAATTACTGTCGTTATCGTTTGCAATATAGAAATTGAACATTTCGGTCGGCGAAACAAAACCCACAGGCACTTTAATTCCATTAGAGGTTGTATCTTTCCAAATCTGCCTGTTCTTTTTCTGGTCGTCAATCCATCCATCAAGCGAGAATGTAACTTTGTCTTCTTCCATATTATTAATGAAATCGACAATTTTACCTGCTTTTTTCGGCAAAGCGGTTTCGATAACAATTTTGTATTGCGGTAACGAAATTTTGACATTCCAGTTTGTAAGCGAAACATCACCTTTGGTATTGGAACTGATACAAGAGCAGATAGTTTTGAAACGGTTTATGTCGAAATCGCGCGGAGCATTGTTTTTCACGCTGTAATTGATAAAAATATGTATGCCTGCTTTTACAGCGTTTCCATTTCTAATCAGATTATAAAGTGTGTCCAAAGTGTTGGTTGAAAATCCATTTGGAAAATCGTCAATGAAAACGAAATGATAGGGTTGAGCCATTTGTCCTGCCTGTTTGTTATAAGCAGTAAGATTGGGGTATGTGCCAAGATAATTTTGACTTGCCTGATTGACCGTTTTTCCCAAATCGAAAAGCATTTTGTTAATATCTTCCTGCCTGAAAAACAATTCGCGTTGCAGCATAGAATTGCTAATCGTATAAAAAAATGAAAAATTATTTCCGAAATTTGAATCAACAAAATAGAATTTACTAACTTTCATCGGCATTGAAAGTAAAAAACGCAATGCAATCGACTGGAAAATAGCAGGAACTGCATCTGCTTTCAGGTGTTCCGCATCAAACAAAACGGCGTTGCTTTCCGCACTTGGTAAAAGCAATGGAATGGGAACTTTGTCCAATGGTTTGCCGCTTTGAGCGCTGGCAATCAGGTAGCCAAAACGCAAAATGGGCGGAATGGTCATGTGTTTGGGGGCTTTCAAGTCCGTAAGTTTTTCCCAATCTGCCATCGCTGCAATATCGGCGGCAATAAACTTTTCGTAATTGCTGTTTTGCTGCATGATTTGCATGAAGGCGTTATTGCCTTTTTGTTGCAAATGCTCGGTGGCGCGTTGCTTAAATGCTGTGATTTCCTGTATTAGTTTGCTCATAGTTTCATGCAATTAAACCGATAATGCCTAAAAATATTCCGATAATACTCAATACCAAAATGGCGAGATAAAAGAAATGCAATGTTTTTTCCCGTTTTTCGGGGTATTGCCATTCAATACTTTTGAGCAACAACATTCCCAAAATGAGAAAAAAAGTAAACCCAATAGTAATGAGCATTACGATTGTACTATTCGTTGTTGCTTCATAAAACCCACTTTGATTCGAGACATCGTGATAGGTTCGCTCTTCTATTGCTGCCAATGCCAAGACTCCCAAAAGAATAGTAATCGCTGCCGTCCAAATAATCTGTTTTTTTACGGACTTTTTAGAAGAAATGTTATCTTCTACCGGTAAAAAATCGTTGTGTGCCATAATATATTGTATTTCAAATGTTATTATTAATAATATTAAATATAATGCCGTTTTGCTGCATAATTTGCATGAAGGCGTTTTTGCCTTTTTGTTGCAAATGCTCGGTGGCGCGTTGCTTAAATGCTGTGATTTCTTTGATTAGTTTGCTCATCATAATCTTTTAATTTTACTGATATAATTCTTTCAGTTGCTTATAAGCCGGAAAAACAAATTTCCATATTAACAGGGCAGGAATGAGAATTCCAAATAGTCCAAATAGTTTAAAATTAAAATTCCCAGAATAAAAGCACATGATAAATATTATCGCAAATGAAACAGAAAAACAAAGTCCATAAAGATATCTTGCACCTAATCGCGCTTTTTTATGTTCGTTTGGAAAATGTTTTAGCATAAGCATTTCCGCATACTCTTTGTAGTTTCCTTTGCCGTATTTTTCTTTGCAAATCTTGTTTGTAAGTATTCTTGCTTTATAAGCGGCAAGGATATTTTTTGAGTAGGAATTAACTTCAAAAATATCAAGTAATTCTTTTTCGAGTTCGTTATGCTCGTCTTCTATTGGTAAAAAATCGTTGTATGCCATAAAATGAATATTTTTAAATTGTTAATAATCTCACTATTGTTCGGGCGTTGGACTTTTTAAATCCGCTCATTGTACGGAATTAAGGTTTATAATAAGCTGATCATTTTCATATTTTATGTTTATTTTATCAATATTAAAAACTCTGTTGTTTTTACAAAAAAAGGATAACCCTTTCGGGTAAAACCGTTAACCCTTTTGACGAAAAAGGTTATCCTTTTTTAGAGTATCCCCTATGCCTTTTCAAACTTTAGATTGTTGAGCATTTCCTTTAAATCAATTCCGGGACGGAAAGTTACTTTCTTCGTCTTTATCAGCGACGAATGAAACTTTGCTTCCGTTTCGGCGCCATTGCTGCCAATGCTTATCTGAA
>JAIRZQ010000153.1 GCA_031267135.1 Prevotellaceae bacterium | reverse complement strand
TACCGTACTGCCGTCGGGCGCTTGATAAAGTCGTGCCATACTACCACTGTGTTACCTTCTATTCGGGCATTCGCCCATGCAAAGTTTTTGCCGTCGGCAGAGATGGCAAACCCTGATACGAATTGAGTATTAGCTGTGGCGTCTGCCAATTCTCCATTCGTCAGTCCGCTGCCTGTTTCAGTGAACGACACCACCAGACTGTCGCCGCGCACGGTTACGCCGCTATAAAGGGGACCCGAAGCCACGATATTCTTTTCGCCGAACACCAGCCAGCGAGCCTGCAACACCAGCCGGTGCCCGACGTCTTTCTTGTTGAGTGGGTGAATGTCGTTCCATTCGCCGAGGTCAATGGTTACCGCCATGCCGGTATTCGGAACCACAGCGAGGGCTTTGCGCTGCACTTCGCGAAGGTTTGCCCAGTCGCTTTCCTGCGGCGGCGCCACGTCGGGAGTCATAAAGTTGGGAAGCTGCACGTAGAGGAACGGCAGGTTGGGCTTATTCCACTTGCTGCGCCAGTCGCCGACCAGCTCGGAGAACAGCGGGGCGTATTCCTGCGCCCGTCCCGTGTTCGACTCTCCCTGATACCACAGCACGCCTTTGACGGGATATTTGACCAGCGGCGCAATCATGCCGTCGTACAGCACCTGCAGCCTGTTACGAAACGCCGGCGCCTGTGGCGGCATGAAGAATGCGGGATACGTTGCACCGATGCGATACTGCCATTTCCCCGCCAGTTCCATCGTTTCCTTGCCGATATTCAGCCTGAAGGGCTTGTCTTCCACAAAGCCGCCGCGCCCGACAGGACTTGTCACGCGAAGGCTGATGACATTTTCCCCCGCTTTCAGCACGCCCGCCGGCACTTTGTAAATGCGCGGCGGATACTGATAGCCGGTCGTTCCTACAAACGCGCCATTCACCCACGCCGAGTCGGAATTTACGATGCAGCCGAGCCGCAGCGTGGCTTCCTGTCCTGCCAGCCCGGCGGGAACGGTGATGTTTTTACGAAACCAGAATACGCCGTTCACCGCGCCCAGCCCCTTGTCAGCCCAGTAGCCCGGCAAGTCCATTGGTTTCCAGTCCGTCATGTCGATATCCGGCAGGTGCCATTTGCCCTGTCCCTCGTCCGGTATCACCGGGGGACGAAACGCCGCGCCGGCGGGACGGTTTCCCGCCTCCGGCGCGCGCTCCGTTCTTTCGTCCGGCTGTGCGGCATGCCAGTATTTCGGGTAATGTTTCAACACGTCTTCGCTCAACCACGCCTCAATGGCCGAGCCGCCCACCGCCGACTGGATGATGCCCTGCGGCACCTTGTAGAGGCTATGCAGTTCCTGCGCATAGAAATAAGCCAGCGCCGAGAGCGGCTTTATATTGTCGGGCGTTACCGCCTTCCATTCGCCGGCGGAGAGGTCGTCCTGTGCGCCGCCGACAGCATAGATATGCGGGATGACGAAGAAATGCACCTGCGGGTTATTTGCCGCCGCCGCTTCGTCGGTATATCGTTCCAGCACGCGCTCCATGGGCGTCTCCATGTTCGACTGTCCGGAGCACACCCACACGTCGCCCACCAGAATATCATTTAGCGTAATGTTATTAATCCGCATGGCATACGGCCCGCCGGCCTTCTGCGCCGGCAGCGACACTTCCCAGTGGCCGGCCGCGTCGGCAGTCGTCCTGACTGTTGTTTTGTTAAACGTCAGGCGGACGGTTTCGCCCGGGTCTGCCCAGCCCCAGATGTTGAGCTTCGTGTCGCGCTGCAGCACCATGCCGTCGCCGATTAGCCTGGGCAGGCGCACCGCCGCCTGCAGCGACCATCCGTAAAGGAGGATAAACGATAGTAAGATTGTTCTTTTCATATCAATTATGAGTTATGAGACAATAGAACATAGACTTTTAGACAATAGACGAAGGTATATACTCTCCAAGTCTATGTTCTATTTAAAATATTTAAACATAAATTCCTTAAACGCGGGGTAATTCGGCGCAGCCACATGTCCTTCATGGTGGCGGCGGTAGCCGATGTCGCCCGACAGATACGCCTTGTCCGTTACCGGCATGGGGATAGTCTTCCCGTTGTAGTCGGTAACGTCGTCCATCACGAGTCCCTTTCCGCCCAGCAGTTCATACACGGGGCTGGCTGCCGCGGCTGTCATGTACTGTCCGTAGGGGTCTGTCCATGCTTCGCCCTGCTCGCTGACGCCGCCGCCAATGAAGATGGGGCGCGGCGCACAGAGCGCTACCAGCGACTCGGCGTCCACAGGCATGTTGATGACCTTGCGCGGCAGGTAGCCGTCCGTGCTGCTTTCGTCCACGCCTAAATAACGCATGGCATTGCCGGCTAACCAGTGATAGCTGCCGTTGTCGGTACTGTTTTCAAGGTCTTCGCCCCAGTGTCTGCGCGTCGGCGCCACGCCCATCGCGCCCGACGAGCTGGGGAAAGCGGTAGCAATCCGCGTATCGTAGGCCATGGCCACAAGCGTGGCTTTGCCGTAGCGCGAATGTCCGGTAACGGCTACGCGATTTGCATCCACAGGCGAGTTGTTCTGCTCGAAGAAGTCCACAAAGCGGCTGATGCCCCACGACCATGCGACCAGTGCTCCCCAGTCGGTCGGCTTGCGCCATGCGCCCTTATTCACCATGCCGATGAGGTAGCTGGTCAGTCCCGCGCCGTTGTCGGGCTGCAGGGCGCCGGCGTCAAAGTAGAGTACGCCGATGCCGTCGGGCGCCATCGTGTTCCACAGGCTTTCGTCGCCCATCATAAACCGCCTGTTGAAACTGAAAGCATAGTTGATGACTACCGGTACCTTCACGCCTTCCGGCACGCTTGCCGGAATACGCAGCGTACCGCTCAGCACAGGCACATTGCGCACATTCGGATAGACGGACGAGTCAATCCTGCCCGTAATCTGATACTGGCGGAAGGGAACGGTTTCCACCATCCCGCCGCGGCCGAATACCTGTTTCACTTCTACGGGTTCGCTTATTGTCCATTCGATGTTCAGCTGGGCAGCTTCCGCCGGAATATAGCCGTAGATTTTCTGCACCTCATCGAATATCTCCGCGCGGCGTGCCGGCCAGCTTTCCGCCGTCAGTCCCGAGAGGTCGTGCAGCTTCAAAGGCCGGTAGAACCGGGCGCCGGTGTAGTAGTCGCCGTCGGGTTCCCATGCCTGCACATAGTTTGTCCACAAGCCGAAACCGGAATGCGCCGTGTGGTACGAGGACTTGTTAGGCGCACCGTCGCCCGGGGGCAATTGGGGATAGGTTACGCCCAGCTGCTCCATCATCTGGTCGTGGTCTAACCGCGTGGTGGCGCCTTCGCTTGGCGGGAAGGCGGGGAAAGGCGAGTTGTCGTTGATGTACTCGCTTTCCGGCGCGCCGAGGTACGACGGCTTCACGCCGCCGAAGTTCACCACGAACTTTTCAAACACAATGCCCGGTTCGAGTACCCGCACGCGCAGGGTATGCCTGCCCGCTGCGCCGATGGTCAGTTTCGTACTCGTCTTGATGATGCGTTCGCCCTGCCATGCGCCGAGCGAGCCGTCGTAATGCCCGTTGAAGTTCACCGTCTCTTCCCTGCCGCCGTCGAATGACAGCGCATAGCGCAGCCCCTTATTGGCATTGAAGTTTAGCGTCGGCGCGAGGAATACCTGCACTTCGACGCTGTCGCCGGGCGAGGCGGTCTGCAGGTCATATTCGAGGTACACCGGCTCGTTCGCACGCGGGTAAGCCGACTGCGGGAAGGTCGTTACCGCCGAGCCCGTCCTGCCCAGGTTCGGGATGATTTCCCAGTGCATGTCGCTGCCGGCCTTTGCCCGCGCAAAGTGATACGCCTCGACGGAGACGTACCCGTCTTTCTCTACGAATACCTTCTCCGCCGGCTCTGCGCGATAGACGTACTGCACCTGCGGTATAATGTTTACCGGCGGGTTGTTCCAGTTAGTATAGCCGATGCGCTGCTGATCCATCTGGTGCGCCCACTTGCCGCCGGCGATGTCCATATTATAGTGCAGCGTGAGGAGCGAGTCGCGCCTGAAGCATTCCTTTACCTTGTCGGCGTAGGCGTTTGCCCGCATGTCGTAGTCGGCGGCATACTCCTTATTTAGCGCAAGCGCATAATACATCTCGTAGAGGTTACATGTGCCGTTGATGGGAAACAGTACCAGCTCGTCGAAGGCGTCGCGGTATTCCGCCGGCAGCAGGTTGTACATGCGCAGGGCGTCGAGCGCCAGGGACTGATAGTCCCTGAGCGCGGTTTCAAACTCGCTGTAGTGGTCGAGGCTGAACGTTTGGTCGTCGAGCAGCTCGGGCGTTACGCGGCTGTTGTATTTCGTGTACAGGTCGAGCATCCGGGTAATTTCCCCGGCATACTGCCCGCCGAACTGTTGCATCACCCAGGCTTCCGTCCATGCGGAGAGGTTTTGGGCGTTGAAGCGGTCGGGATTCCACGCGAGGTCGAGGAAGAAGCTGATGGGAAACTCCATCGGCTTGAGGTCGCCTACGTTTACTACCCATAGCCTGTCCACGCCGTGGCGGTAGGCGAGGCTCATCTGCTCGTAGGTGCGCTCGTTTTGCGTCACGTTAATCCATTTGTAATTGCGGGGGCCGCCTACATAGTCGAAGTGATAGTACATGCCGTATCCGCCCTTGCGCTTGGGGGCGTTGAGGTCGGGCAGCTTGCGGATGTTGCCCCAGTTGTCGTCGCAGAGGAGCAGCGTGATGTCGTCGGGGACGCGCATGCCCCTGTCGTAGTAGTCCTGCACTTCCTTGTAGAGCGCCCATGCCTGTGGGCGTTCTTCGGCTTTCCTGCCGGTTACTTTGGATATGATGCCGCGCTGGTCTTTGATGATGCGCTGGAGCAGGGCGATGTTGGCGCCTTCGCTCATCGGGCTGTCGCCGTCGCCGCGCATGCCGACGGTTACGACGGTCTCAAAGTCCTTCATCCGCTCCATGCCGCCGCGCCAGAACTCCTGCAGTTCTTTCGGGTTCCTGTCGTAGTCCCATGCGCCTTTGCCGAGGTGCGCCCATTCTTCGTGGGCGCGCCCCATCGGCTCGTGGTGCGATGTGCCGAGGACGATGCCCATCTCGTCGGCCAGCGCGCCGCTGCGCGGGTCGTCGTAATAGAGGGCGTTGCCCCACATGGCCGGCCACAGGAAGTTGCCCTTCAAGCGGAGGATGAGTTCAAACATGTGTTCGTACATGGCCGCATTGACGCCGCCGAACTTCTCCTCGCACCAGCCCTGGAAGGCCGGCGCCTCGTCGTTGATGAAGATGCCGCGGTAGCGCACGGCCGGCTCGCCGTCGGTGTAGACGCCGGGCTTCACGTAGAGGTTGTCGCGGTGCACCGTCGGCACGTCCGCCCACCAGTACCACGGCGACACGCCGATTTGCCGCGACAGCTCGTAGATGCCGTAAATCGTGCCGCGCTTGTCGCTGCCGGCAATGACTACGGCGGAGGCGATGCCCTCTACAGGGTTAGCCACTACGCTGAGGAGGTACTTCTCCTTCTTCCCGGCAAGTTCTTTCCGGTCGATTTTACCTTCGCTAATCAGGCGGTCGATGGCCGCCGACTTGCCCGCCGTGCCGACGATAATAGCGTAAGCGCCGTTTGCCGCAGGCACATTGCCAGTAACCCTGCGGAAGTCTTCCCGGAGGTCGTTTACCGCACGCAGCACGCCCTGATGGTCGGCTGCGTCGGAGAGGATGGCGGCCGGCTGCCCGTTTGCCGCCAGCGGAAACCATGCGTCCCTGCCTTCTGTGAATACAAACTGTCCCTGGCCGAAGAGGCTCATCGCCGACAGCAAGAGTACTAAAAGTGTTGTTAGATGTTTCATTATAATAAGTATTTAATTAATATTATTTGGTTTCAGATTTTCTATGTATTCTGTCGGCGACATGCCGTAAAAACTTTTGAATGAGGTCGAAAAATGCGAAACGTTACTGAAGCCAGTAGCATAAGCAACCTCTGCAATTCCAAACTTATTCTCCGACAGTAACAGCGCCGCCTGTTTCATTCTTATGTTGCGAATAAAATCACGCGCCGACTGATTGGTTAATTCTTTCAGTTTACGATGCATGTGAACACGACTCATACCTACATTATCAGCCAAAAATTCAACATTCAGTTCCGAATTTGATAAATTATCGCTAATTATTTTCAATACTTTATTCATAAGAATCTCATCAGCCGACTTCATTTCTATGCGCGTTATTTTATCATCGTATTCCTGTCCCCCGCTGAATTTTGTTCGTAGAATTTCACGATTGGCTATTAAATTATTAACAGTCTGTTCCAATACACTCGTATGGAACGGTTTGGTAATGTAAGCATCTGCTCCTGTTTCCAATCCTTCGATAAAATCCTTTTCCTGTATTTTTGCCGTTAATAATATTACGGGTATGTGATTGATATTAATATTCTGCTTTATCCTGTAAGTAAGCGTAATTCCGTCCATCACAGGCATCATTACATCGCTCACAACAGCATCAAAACGTTCTTTCAGTATCAATTCCAATGCTTCCTTGCCGTTGCTGCAGCCTGTTATTCGATATGTTGCCGACAGTTCTTTTGTTATATATCTGCGCAATTCATCTTCATCTTCGACTACAAGTACCTTATATTTTGTTTTTGATGCTGAAAGCGGCGCATGTTTATCTTTATCATCTTTTTCTTGTGGCAATTCAACATTATTTGCATTGAAATACATCGATGTGCGTATTGCCGCTTTTTCAGGAGTTTCCATTTCGTCGGACGACAAATGCTTATTGCCCAGCGGTACACGAATTACCATTTGTATTCCTGTTTCATCATCATTTCGCTTTTCGGCATAAATAATTCCGTGATGAAGCTTAACCAGTTCACGAGCCAAATGCAAACCGATACCCGTACCGAATTTTGTATCTATTGCTGCTTGAGGAACTTGATAAAAACGCTCAAAGATGCGTTCTATATTATTCAAATTTATACCTATGCCGTTGTCAATAACTCTGATTTCAAAATATTCTGCCGTTTCCAATCGTTTATCGCCGCTGCCTGTTGTGAGTTTTACCGTAATTTCACCGTTTTCGCGTGTAAATTTGAAAGCGTTTGACAGTATATTAAGCATGACTTTGTCAAAATAATTAAGATCTATCCATACTTTAATATCATCAAAAGGCGTATCGAAAGCAAAATTTATATTGTTCTGTTCAGCCAGATATTCAAAAGTATGCATCAAATCGTTTATAAAACCGACAATATCCGTCTCGCGACAGCCAAGATGTATAAGCCCCTTGTCAAGTTTACGAACATCCATAAGCTGATTTATAAGGCGAAGTATTCTTTGTGCGTTTCGATATATTATCACGTAGGTTTGATGCGTTTTTTCATCGGTATTATTTTTCAGCAGTTTTTCAAGTGGATTGATAATTAGCGTCATAGGTGTACGTATCTCGTGTGATATATTAATAAAAAACTGTAATTTCGCTTCATTTATTTCCTGATTATGTTCTTTTATAAGCAATTCGTGCCGATAATGTACTCTTGAATAAATAAAAACAACGATGACAAGAACAAGCGAAATACCAAATAAAACAAACAGAACAGTAGCCCACCCTGTTTGATACCACGGATAATCGATTTTTATAAAAATTGTTTTTTGCGATTCGGAAAGATTTGCAACGCGTATCATAAATTTGTACTGTCCCGGCTGCAAGTTGTTGTAAGTTACCCGATTCATTCCCGGAGGCATGCTTATCCATTCCGACTGTCTTCCATTCAGCATGTATTCATAAATTGTATGCTTGGCATTAACAAAGTCGAAGTTTGAGAATTCCATTGTGAATGTATTGTCTTTGTATGAAAGATGGAAAGTATCTGCATCCAAAATCGAAGTTTTTATTATTTCATGATTACCCGAAATGTCGCCTTTATTTATTGGTTTATTGGCAACGTAAAAAGCAGTAAGATGCAAAGGCAATGCCGTTTGCAGTTCGTTAATACTGTTCGGATAAAAACTTGTTACGCCGTTTGTACCTCCAAAATATAATTTACCGCTTTTATCTTTGAATATTGCCCCGCGAGTAAATTCATTGTCAGGCAAACCGTTACCGGCATAATAATGTAAAAATTCATGTGTATTGGGATCGTATTTATAAATTCCGTGATATGTGCTGAACCAGATATTGCCATCGTTGTCTTCGCATATTCCGCAAATCATTTCGCCGCTTTTACTGTTTGGCAGTTGGATGTTTTCCATAATGCCGTTTGTTTTGTCAAAGCGATAAAGTTGCGATGTCGTTCCTATCCATATTGCGCCGTAACTGTCTTCGTACAAAGCATTTACTATACATCCCGGAAGAAGATTGTTTGTATTGAGATAATTAATAAATGTTTTTTTGCCGTGATTAAAACAACTTAATCCATTGTAATGTCCTACCCAGATAAGTCCTTCGCTGTCGCACAGTATATTGTTTATCCAGTCGTTGCACAGTTCATCCAGTGTCCAGTCGTTATCTTCCCGTTTCGAAGATTCATAATGCTGTATTTCGCCGCTCACAATATCCAGCATAAACAATCCCGAACCCAATGTTGCTATAAGTAACTGTTTTTTATCGTTTTCGGTAATATAACATACTTTTTCGTTCGACAGTTGAGAGATATATTCGCATTGTCCTGTTTTGCGATTTACACGGGCAAGTCCTTTCATGTAAGCGGCAATCCACAGGTTGCTTTCGGAATCTTCGAAAACGCACAGAACAATGTCCGACATTGATTGCGAAGATGGTGTTTGACAGAAGTGAACCGAGTGTTTTGTTGTTTCGTCCAGTCCGTATAATCCATCATTATCGGTAGCAATCCACAGGGTATTTTTTTTGTCTTTGGTTATAGACATTACGCAGTTTGAACCTATAATGTTGTTATTTATAGAACGGTAGCCGTAGTAGTCGTATATATTTTGCTCTGAAGGAATATGCAGTATTCCTTTTTGAAACAAACCAAGCCAAATGTCTTTCTTCCTGTCCTGAAATATTACATGTATCTTGCTTTTATTGAAGTCAAACGGAGCAAAATCAGATTTCATATCTTTCAGAGTATTGGTATGTGCATCATAGTATTTTAATCCCTGTCCGTCTGTTCCTACCAGTATGCGATTGTTTTTGCTTACCAGTATGGAATAAACAAGATTGCTTTCGCTTTCACTAGAAACCACAGCAAAACGTGCATTTTCACGGTCATATTTATTCAGTCCGTTGGTAAGAGTACCAACAAGCAAATTTCCATCTTTGTCTCCGTTTATAGCCGAAATATTATTGCCCGATATTTTATCAGGCGCACGAAATTGTGTTACTTCCTTATTTTTACGGTTGTAACTGTTCAGTCCGTTTGAATCGGTTCCTATCCATATCAAACCGTTTAAATCTTTATATATTGAAGTGAGATAAGTACTGCTCAGCCGCGTTGATATATAAGTTTCATACCTTGCAAACTGTTCGCCTTTATGCAGAATAAATAATCCGTGTCCCGAAGTTGTTATCCATAAATCACCGTTTTCAACTTCAATAATCTCAATAACATGTGCAGTAACCGTGTCATTTTCCTGAATCATTTTAATTTCTTTAAAATTGTCGGTTTCTACGCAATACTGCATCAATCCTGATATTGTACCTATAAACAGTTCACCTCCGGTGCTTTCAAAAATAGTGCGTACATAATTATCGTTTATAGAGTTTTCATCATTTTCAATATGCTGATATCTAACAAATTGAAGAGCATCGAAACGAGTTAAGCCATATTCGGAAGCAATCCATATAAATCCTCTCATATCCTGATGCATGCAATTTATAAGGTTGCTTGATAATCCGTTTTCCGACGAATAATAATTCCCTGTTTGCGCATGTAAAGAGCCTGAAAGCAAAATGTTACATATAAACAACATTAATATGCGGGGATACAGAAAAATATATTTTTTTAAGTCTCTCATGTGATGTTTAAGATTATTTCAAGTTCAAAATTAATAATATTTTTACAAATATTAACAAGAGCCATATCAGACAAATAAAACGTTTTAATCTGACATTCAAATTATTATACAAAACGAACATTTACGATGTAACGTAAACGAAACAATTAGTTACAAATAGAAAGGCGTAAGTAACCAATAGAAAAACATCTGTTTCATTTTTGTTACACATGCATTTTTATATGCAATACCTTTGCATTTACAAAAATTAACATAGGCAAAATGCAGATAAACAAACATTAACTAAAAAAGATAAAACTGTATTATGCAGATATATATAGCAACACAATTTTAAAATATGTACAACTTAATTAAAAATTATTTATGGATTTAATCAAATCAAAAAAAGCAGGATTCAAGATACTACTAAGAGTAGTTGCCTGCATGTTATTTTTGATTCCTTCGTGTTTGTATGCTCAAACAGGAGGAATAACAGTCAAAGGACAGGTAACGGGCAACAATGATCCTTTGGGAGGAGTAACTGTATTGGTTCAGGGAACCGGTACGTATGCAATGACCGATGATAACGGAAATTATTCTATCGTAGCGCCAAACCAAAATTCTGTACTGACATTTTCATTCATCGGTTATACAACGGTAAACGAAACTATAGGTACACGCAGCATTATAAATGTTGCGATGGAAGAAGAAGTTCAGCAACTTGAACAGACAGTTGTTATCGGTTACGGCACGCAACGCAAAGAAGCCGTTACAGGCTCGGTAGCGTCTATAGGTGGGGAAAGCATTCGCGAAGTGGCGGCGGCTAACATCGCGCAGGCTTTGCAGGGACGTATTGCTGGAATTGAAATGACGCAAACTAACTCGCAGCCTGGCGCAGAAATGCAAATACGTATTCGAGGTCAACGCTCGCTAACCGCCAATAATGACCCAATGATTGTATTAGACGGGATCCCTTACCCAGGTTCGCTCGGCGATATTAACCAAAACGATATTAAGAGTATCGACGTATTGAAAGACGCTTCCGCCACAGCTATTTACGGAGCACGCGGCGCTAACGGTGTTATAATCATTACGACCAATAAAGGTACTATGGGACAAAAAGCAGTCGTTACGTACAACGGATACGTAGGAGTAAAAACCGCGATACCATATCCTATGATGAGCGGACCCAAGTTTTTAACCATGCGCGAATTGGCAGGAGTATATTCCGGTACTTCTGCTGACGAAAAAGCAACAACCAACACTGACTGGCAGGATTTGTTTTACAGAACAGGTATATCACACAGTCACGACGTTGGGATTTCCGGTGGTAGCGAAAAAGGCACTTACAATTTCGGACTGGGTTATTACAGCGAAGACGGCGTAATACCCACTCAGAATTATAGCCGTATTTCACTACGCGGTACTATTGACCAGCAAATAGGCAAATATTTCCGTTTCGGCGTTACTACCAACAACAGTTATACCATGAGCAATGGTATGCAAATAGGGATGTACGGCATACTGAACAGCTCACCACTGACTGGACCCTATCCTACCGATGCAAACGGAAATTTAAAAGAACGCAATGACTTGATAGTACAAGGAGACGCACAGTATATCCTTACCAAAGAGGCTATAGAAAGTTTGGAAGAAAACGATAAGTGGGTCAACCAAAGCAAAAATTTCGGAACTTACAATAATATTTTCGGCGAAGTAAAAATTCCATGGATAGAAGGCTTGAAATACAAATTGAATCTGGGGTTGAACTTACGCATGAGCGACGGTGGCAGTTACACAGGCGTGGGTGTTAACAGTTCTACATTAGATAATCCTTCATCAGCTTCCGTCAGCCGTTCATTTATGACTAACTGGGCGGTGGAAAACCTGCTGACTTACGATCGCACCTTTGCCGAAAAACATCAGGTGAATGTGGTTGGGCTTTTTTCGTCAGAGCAAACACACATCCACAACTCATACATTTCTGCAAGAAATATTCCTGCTGATTTCCTCTTGTACTACAATTTAGGACAGGGTCCTGCCGAAGATATTAACATTAACTCTGACTATCAAGGTTATCAGGAAAGTGCTTTGATTTCGTGGATGGGACGCATTATGTACTCTTACGATGGACGCTACATGGCGTCAGTTGCTTTCCGTTCTGACGCTTCTTCAAGACTTGCTCCCGGACATCAATGGCATACATACCCTGCCATATCGCTCGGATGGAATATACATAAAGAAAAATTTATGGAAAACGTATCGTTCATCAACAGTCTGAAATTGCGTGCCGGCTATGGCGAAACTTCAAATCAGTCTGTTAACCCTTATGCTACCCTGGGTGCATTATCTAACAGAAATTATAATTTTGGAACAAATTATCAGACAGGTTACTATGTGTCCCTATTGCCCAATCCCAATTTGGGATGGGAATTTTCCGAAACATGGAACTTCGGTTTGGATTTTTCTTTATTGAAAAATCGCTTGCATGGTACTATAGAGTACTATATAGTGAATACTCATGACCTTTTAATGAGTCTTAATTTGCCGGCTACGTCCGGTGTAGGCTCTTACATGGCAAACATCGGGCAAACGCAAAATAAAGGTTTTGAATTGTCGCTTAACGGTACAATACTGAATAATTACAATGGATGGACATGGGACGCCGGCATCAACTTATATACCAACTCTAACAAAATAGTTTCTCTTGCTTCCGGAGCAACAAGAGATGAATACAATTCGTGGTTTGTAGGCTACCCTATTGATGTGCTATACACTTACGAGATGTTAGGCTTGTGGAACGAAAGTGACCCCGATTATCAATACATCCAATTTCTTGAAGGAAGTACGTTAGCGAGTGCTGGGGATATTAAGATAAAATATCGCGGCGACTATAATACTGATGGCTCGCCAAGCAGACCATTCGGCGCCGACGATCGGGTAATACGAAAAATGGATCCCGATTTCCAGGGCGGATTTAATACCCGCGTTGCATACAAGGGATTTGATATTAGCATTATAGGTGCTTTTAAAAGCGGCGGTACTCTTATCAGTACCCTTTACGGATCAAGTGGCTACCTCAATCAACTTACAGGACGTCGTGGTCAGGTAGATGTAGACTTTTGGACGCCAGAAAACACAGGAGCAAAATATCCTAGACCAGGAGGCTTGCCTGCCGCTGCCGAAGGTCCAAGGCATGGAGACTTACTCAACCTTTTTGACGCTTCGTACCTGAAAATACGCACCATTACGCTGGGTTATAACTTTGAACAGAAATGGATAAAAGATGCAGGTATTAGCAGGTTGCGGGTTTACGCCACCGTGCAGAATCCCTTTGTACTGTTCTCTCCATTCTACAACGAAACAGGCATAGATCCTGAACCAAACTCCTATGGCAATCAAAACCAGGCAGTAAGCGCTTATCAGTCTCGTCTGGCAGTTATCGGCACCAATGCGCCGCAGACTCGCACATGGTTGTTTGGTATTAATTTAACATTTTAAGTAATATGAATAATAAAAACTGTATAAAAAAGTATTATCATGAAAAATAAAAGCATAAAAACATTTATTGGAACATTGTTATTAACGCTGTTCCTCGCAATAACGTCTTGCGGCTATCTGCTGGAAGAACAACCGCGTGTCTCGTTTACGCCGGAATATTTCAAAACGCCGGAAGGTGTAAACGGAGGACTGACCGCCCTGTATGCACACCTGCGCGATTTGTATGGGCATGGCTATTACTACGGATCCTGTGTTGTAGGTACAGACGAGTACACCTACGGGCCTATTAACAACGGTAATTTTTTGCCACATGATATGTCAGGTGCGGTGCTACAGCCCACCAATAGCCGTAGCGACGTAGTGTGGAATACTGTCTTCGCTTACATCAATACTGCCAGCGGCGTCATTGAAAATGCTGCAGGGGTAGGACTCTCTGACGCACTGATTGCCGAAGCTCGTTTTTTCCGCGCTTTCGACTATTTCCTTTTAGTGCAAACCTTTGGCGGCGTACCGCTGGACTTAGGATCAGGTAAGCTGATGTTCAATGTTACTCCTTCGCGTACTTCCGTACGCAATACTGTGCCTGAAGTTTATACTGAAGCCATTTTCCCTGATTTGCTCACTGCAATAAATGATTTGCCCGAAACAGGGCGTGTAATAGGAGGATTGACCAAAACGGTAGCACGTCTGTACCTTGCAAAGGCTTATTTGACTTACGGATGGTGGTTGGAAAATCCTAACGACATTCCTACCTACCCCGAATGTGCAAGAACCGACCCAGACGGACACGATGCTAAATGGTATTTCCAGCAGGCTTACGACATAGCGGTGGAAGCCATTAAAAACCCAGGACCATTTGGTTTGTTGGATAACTTCTATCAAGTGAACTTAGGATCGAATGACCGCAATAAAGAAATATTGCTTTATGCTGACCATAATTGGTTAAGTGAAAAATATAACGAAGGCGGGTTAGGTTACGCTGGTGGCAGTCAAAGGGAAAACTTTGCCTGCTGGATGACGACATGGAACTATACAACGCTCCGTAGCGGAGGCGTAGCGTCGCTTCAGCGTGAAATATGTCAGAATATGGGACGACCATGGACTGCCTTGGCTGTTCCTCATGAAGTTATCAATAATACCTTTGCCGAAAAGGAAAAAGATTCACGCTACGACGGTACTTTTGTTACTACCTATCGCGGCAATTGGCAGAAAGGTGGTATTAGCGCTCCAACGGTAACCAATGCCAACGGCATGACAGTTCCACAGAGCGGGTTGATATTAACATTCCTGCCTGACGAATCGCTGGCGAGCCAGATTACCTATCCTAGCGGCGCTGGTGCAAATCTTATAGCTGCAGGCGAAATACCTGGTAGAGCCGATTATGTAATAACGCCGAACGCTACACGCAGGGTAATGTCGCCCAGCCTCTGGAAAATCGGACCCTATCGTGAGGATAACGGCACTGGACTAGGTAACTCAGGTGCCGCCAGCCATCGCCCGTGGAACATTGCAAAATTCTCTGAACTTTATCTCATAGCAGCCGAAGCCGCAGTGAAAGGCGCTATCGAAGAGGCAGGCTTTAGCACACTGGAATGTGTGAACGTGTTACGCGCACGCGCCGGCAAATGGTCGTTCAACAATGCGGAAAACGCCGCAAAAACGGATGACTACAGCGCCGATATGGTTGCCGCTACGCCACAGAACATAGACATCAACTATATTTTGATGGAACGTTCACGCGAATTGTTTGGCGAAGGTTATCGCTGGTATGATTTAGTTCGTACTCAAAAGTGGGCTGAATTTGCCGCTACCTATACTATTGTTGAAACAGGCACGCTTTTTTATTATGCGGACACAAATGGTCCTGTGCCGCCGACAACAATAACTCGTACCATTGAGAAGTATCATTATTTGCGTCCTATTCCTCAAGTTCAGATAGATGGTATGGAAGCAACCGCAGATGAAAAAGCTGCTTATCAAAACCCTGGATATAATTAATACTTTAAAAAACAAGAATAAAACTGATATGGTTTTGTTTTACATTGGTTATTAAAAAAAGTTTTATTTGGAGAAGGGCTGCTATGCGGCAGCCCTTTTTTTATAATAAGAATTATTTATTATTTAATGATTTAATATGCAATACTTGATACTGAATTACAGAATACAAATATAAAAAATACAACATATTATGAAAAAAAGAATTACACTACTGTTAACTGTTGGTTTATTAAGCAGCGCAGTATTCGCTCAAAACCCGATTATCAGAGACCAGTTTACTGCCGACCCTACGGCACGAGTATTTGAAGGAAAAGTTTATGTTTATCCTTCACACGATATTCCAAGTCCTGTTGAACATCTTAAAACATGGTTTTGCATGGCTGATTACCACGTGTTTTCTTCGGAAAACCTGACCGACTGGACAGACCACGGCGTTATTGTAAGTCAGGACAATATCCCCTGGGTCAATCCGGAAGGCTACAGCCTGTGGGCGCCCGACTGCATCGAGCGCAACGGCAAATACTATTTCTACTTTCCCGCACCGGTGAAGGATACGCTCGTGGGACGCGGCATGATGACAGGCGTTGCCGTAGCCGACAAGCCTTACGGACCATTCGTACCGCAACCGGAACCGATAAAAGGCACTTACGGCATCGACCCGTGTACGCTCATCGACAAAGACGGGCAGGCTTATATCTATTGGGCAGGCTTTGGCGGGCTGCTCGGCGCAAAGCTGGCAGACAATATGCTGGAACTGGCGTCCGAACCGGTGATAATACAGGAATTGCCGGCGCCGGATAAGGGCATGAAAGAAGGTCCTTTTGTATTCGAGCGCAACGGCAAATACTACTTCACTTTCCCCTGGGTAAAGAACAACACTACGGAACTGCTTGCCTACGCCATGGGCGACAGTCCGCTTGGACCTTTTGAGATGAAAGGCGAAATTATGGACGAATCGTCCACCGGATGCTGGACAAACCATCATTCTATCGTTGAATACAAAGGACAGTGGTATCTGTTCTATCATCACAACGACTTGTCGCCCAAGTTCGACAAAAACCGCTCTATACGCATTGATTCTCTCCGGTTCAATCCCGACGGCACAATTCAAAAGGTGATTCCTACTCTACGCGGAGTTGGCATAACAGATGCGTACAAAGAAATACAGATAGACCGCTACAGCAAAATCAGCAGTACGGGAGTAAGAATTGATTATATCGATACGACAGACACTTTTAAAGGATGGAAAACCATACTGAACGAAAACAGCGCTTATGTACAATACAACAGTGTTAATTTCGGAAACGACAAACTGAAAACGGTAAAAGTCAATGCATCCTCATCTACCGGCGCTAAATTACAGATACATACAGGCGGACAAAACGGAACGTTAATAGCCGAAGTCAATATACCGAAAAATGCACAATGGTCAGAAACAATATATAATCTTTCAAATGTTCCGACAGGAATACAGGATTTATTTATCATGCAGGATGGTGCAGGCGCTGTTGAAATAGACTGGATAAGATTTGAGCAATGAAGAATTGAAAAATGAAAAGTAATTAGTAGTTAACGATTAAGATAGATAATATATGTAATACTTGATATTGACTACGGAATACCGAGAAAAAAAAACAAACAAGTAAGAGCGAAAAGTTTTTCGCCCCAACAAACAAAAATAATAAAGTAATATGAAAAAATTTACCCTTTTTATCATTTGCCTTGCGGCAACCTGCGGTTGTCTGTGGCTGTCGGGCTGCCACGGCGGCGGCGCATCGAAAGACCTTACGCTTAACGATTCGCTATATTTTGAAAAACACGGATTCAATATTCTTGTCTTCAACAATATGTACGACAACCTGTTTGACGACTCAAAAATCAGCGCGGTAGAAATAATCCATCACGGCATACGCACCGCTACCAACGGAGACGTGCGCCTGAACCCTACACCAGGACAATGGGATCCCATCGCCAAATTCGTAGACAAAAAGGTGGACAGAGAAAATCAGCGCATGGAAATAACCATGAACTTTGCCGCCTATGATTTTCAATACACCCTCACAGCAGAAGCAAAAGGCAACGGACTGCTCTTCGGCGTAACGGTCGACAAACCACTGCCCGAAGCCTTAACAGGCGTAGCAGGATTGAATCTTGAATTTTTTCCGCCAGTGTTCTGGGGAACATCCTACATTATGGATAACAAATACGGTCTTTTTCCCACCTCGCCTGCCGATTTTATGACATTCATCAACGGGCAGGTTGAGCCTACGCCAATGGCAACAGGCAAAACAATAGAAATAGCGCCTGACGATCCCTATAAACACCTCTCAATCCGCCTTGTTGAAGGCGACAATTTGATGCTGTTCGATGGACGAAATAAACAGCAAAACGGAACATTCGTTGTGCGCACACTGCTGCCATCTGGCAAAGCAGGCAAAATAGCAGAATGGTTTATTACCGGCGAATCTGTTGCCGACTGGATACGCACTCCTGTTATTTCATATTCGCAGGCAGGTTATCATCCTTCTCAAACAAAACTTGCCGTGGTGGAACTCGATAAAAATGATAAAGCGCTTTCAATCGTTTCGCTGTGGAAAGTCAATGACGACGGCAGCCGTACAAAGGCGCTTTCGGGAAAACCGAAATCATGGGGAATGTATTTAAGGTATAACTATCTGCAATTCGACTTTTCATCAGTTACAGAAGCGGGCATCTATGAACTCGAATACGGCGGTCAGCGTACAGCACCGTTCCCCATCGCCGCCGACGTGTATGAGCGGGCATGGTTTCCCACGCTCGACGTGTTCATGCCGGTGCAGATGGATCACATGTTTGTGCGCGAAGCCTACCGCGTATGGCACGGCGCGGCGCACCTGGACGATGCATTGCAGGCGCCCCTCAACCGCATACACTGGGACGGATGGCGGCAGGGAAGCAGCACCGACAACAAGTACAAACCAATGCAGCATATTCCCGGCTTGAACGTGGGCGGCTGGTTCGACGCTGGCGACTTTGACATTCAAACGCCGTCGCAGCAAAGCACTGTGCAGTCATTGGTCAATGCTTACGAAACATTCGGCATCGACCGTGACGAAACAACCGTCAGCCAGAAGACGCGCCATGTAGATATCCACGTCCCCGACGGCAAGCCCGACATGCTTCAGCAGATTGAACACGGCGCACTTCAACTTGCAGCGCAGGTAAAATCCATAGGTTATGCCATACCGGGTATCAACGAATCGCATCTTTATCAGTATCGGCATCTTGGAGACGCCTTAACAAAAACCGACAATCTGATTTACAATCCGCATTTGGACAGTCTGCAAGCAGACGGGCGTACAAGCGGAACTCCCGACGACCGCTGGGCATTCACAAACAGGTCTGCATATCTGAATTATAATACAGCCATTTCGTTGGCTGCCTCCGCCCGCGTATTGAAAGATTACAACAGTGCATTTGCCGCAGAATGTCTCGATGTGGCGCAATATATATGGAAAGACGAACACAGCCGTCCGGCAGAGCAAGAGCAAAATCAGCCTTTCTTTGTTCGCGGCTTTGGTATTCAAACCGAGTTGCTTGCCGCCGTCGAACTTTGGAAAACAACAGGAAAAGCAGAATACAAGGCGCGTATAGATGAAATATTACCCGAACTTGAAGAAAATATCGAACGCAATATGTTTATACTGGCGCAAATAGCGCCATATATGGACGACGAACTGAAAGAAAAGTTAAGATCTGCGGTAAAAGCCTACGGCGAACGGCTGAATGCAGTTGATTCAATAAGTCCTTTCGGCGTAATGATAAGTCCATCGGGATGGGCGGCTAACGGAAACATAATAAGCATGGCAAACTTCAATTATAACTTGTACCGCCTGTTTCCCGACCTGATTAATCCAGAATACATATACAGGGCGTTAAACTATCTCTACGGATGTCATCCTGTGCACAACCTGTCGTTTGTGTCGGGTGTTGGCGCACAGCCTAAAAAGATTGCTTACGGCAACAACCGTGCAGACTTTACGTTTATACCGGGCGGCATTGTACCCGGAATACGCATATTGAAACCCGACTATCCGGAAAACAGGGATGATTATCCTTTCCACTGGAGTGAAAATGAATATGTAATACCGCTTGCGCCTAACTACATTTATCTGGTGAATGCGGTAAACAGTCTTTTAAAGAGTGAAGAGTGAAAAATGTTTATAAAGTTTGTAAAGAAACGTCATTGCGAATGCAGCGAAGCAATCCGGAAATAATAAGCAATAGTAAATGGTGAATAAAATAACAGTAAATATAAAATATCCAGTCAGGGACAGAATGTCTGTAGAAAAAGAAACAAAACCTAACAGGTTTTTGAAACCTGTTAGGTTTACAATGATGGATTGCATTTTGCGCGGGTTGGCTGCGGTGTGTCAGGTCGGCGGCAATGCTTCGTGCAAAAGGCACGGAGGACGGTTTTTTTTTTACCAACATTTCGTTCCTGCGGAACGCATAATAATTAATAATTTATTCAACCGTAAATGATAAATAAAACAGCAGTAAACAAAAAGATGTCCCGAAAGGGACAGAATATGCATAACCCCATGCAAGCCGCAGGCGTAGCTTGGGGACAAAGAAACACATCCTGCATGTTGCGCGGGTTGCCGACAATGATATGGAAAACTACCTCTGCTCCGCGCGAAATGGAAGTCTGTATATCATCCACAGGTTACGCTACGCTTACCTGCGGTTATGAAAATAGCGTCCCGTTCGGGACTACATTGTTCAGCGTGGATACAGCTAAATCTAACAGGTTTCAAAACCTGTTAGGTTGGGAATATAGACAGTCGCATCTTCGACGTAGCGGGAACGCTACGCCGAACGGAGAATACCTCTACGAGACATAATCATTAAATATTTAAATCACAAATCAAATTTATCAAATATTTAAATTAAAATACAATGGCAACAGTATTACACAAAATCAAGGCATGGTTGTACGACAACCTCCTTACACAGGATAATCCGAATGATTATATCGCACGCGTCATTTCGGAACGCTCGCTTAACGTAAACGATATTTGCGAATCGGCAGTAGCGCGCGGCGGCGCAGACGTGTCGGCAGCGGCTATGGAACACGCCGTCAACCTTTTTCTCAAAGAAATGGGCTATCGGCTATGCGATGGATTTTCAATCAATACGGGCTGGTTCACGGCAAGCGTACACATTCGCGGCGTGTTCGACAACCCTAACGAAAAGTTTGACCCGCAAAAGCACACCGTGCTGTTCGAGTTTCACCAGGGCGCTACGCTGCGTAAAGAGCTGGAAATGGTGGGCGTTGATATTCTCGGAATAGCCGAAACGGGCGTTGCGGTTGCTCATGTTACCGACGTCAAAACAGGCAGCATCAATGACATCCTCACGCCAAACCGCAACCTGAAAATAGCAGGACACAAAATAAAAATTGAAGGCGCTGACGAGGTTAACGGAGTATATTTCATTAATACCGATACACAGGAACGGACAAAGGTTGACGCTTCGGACATCGTCGTCAATAATCCGTCGGAATTGATTGTAATAATTCCGCAACTGGCAGCAGGAACGTACAGTCTTGAAGTAACAACGCAATTCATATCCGGAGGCGGCAAAGTATTGAAAGAACCGCGCTCGACAGTATTCGACAAGACATTAACGGTACAGTAAGCGACAGATATATGCCAGGTAATCATGTACAATGGCAATACACGCCTCTCCGTGCAGAGAGGTTGTGCCTCGTCGGACGGAGAGGTAGCGCCTTGCCGAGCGGAGAGGTCGTGCCTCGTCGGACGGAGAGGTCGTGCCTTACTTGTGCGCCTTGCATAAAATACGGTATGCTCGCATGCATTTTATTGATGCTTGCGCTGTCGCTGTCGTCGCAAACAGAGACCGGCGACAGGTTTTTTACAAATCCTGTCATTTATGCCGACGTTCCCGACCCGGACGTTATCCGCGTTGGCAGCGATTTCTACATGATAAGCACCACCATGCACCTTATGCCGGGCGCGCCCATCATGCGGTCGAAAGACCTCGTAAACTGGGAAATAGTCAGTTACGTTTTTGATGAGATAAAAGACAGTCCGCTCTACGACCTCGAAGAGGGCAATGTGTACGGCAAAGGACAGTGGGCATCGTCGTTGCGCTATCACAACGGCAGGTTTTACGTGTTTTTCGCTACCAACAATCCTCAAAAATCATACATTTACACAACCGACGACCCGACAGGCAAATGGAAAAAAATAGCTGTATTCGACCGCAACTATCACGACTCATCTCTATTGTTTGATGATGACGGAAGAGTATATCTGTCTTATGTAGAAGGGCAAATAAAGATAACAGAATTGAAAAGCGACCTGACAGCCATAAAAGAGGATGGACTGCACGCAAGCATCATCAACGGCGAAGAACTGGGTTACAAAGGGCTGTTTGAAGGAACACACCTGTGCAAATACAGTAGAAAATACTATATATTTATAATATGGTGGGACTGGCAACACGGAGGAATACGTACACAGCTTTGTTTTCGCTCCGACAGCATTAATGGTTATTACGAATCGAAAACCATTCTTTCGGACACACTCGACCTGTACGGAAGAGGCGTAGCACAGGGATGCATTGTTGATACCGAAGATGGACGCTGGTTCGGCTTTCTGTTTCAAGACCACAATGCCGTGGGGCGCGTTCCGGTGCTGTTGCCATGCCATTGGGAAGACGGCTGGCCACTGCTCGGCGACAGCAACGGCAAAACTCCCAAAGTAATGGAAAAGCCCGTACAGGGTTATCCCGAAATGCATATGGTTGCAAGCGACAACTTCGATACGGATAAATTAGCCTTGAATTGGCAATGGAATCACAATCCAGATAACAATTTGTGGACGCTCGGCGAGCGTTCCGGTTATATGAGGCTCAAGACGGGCAAAACAGTAAAAAGCATATTTGAAGCCCGCAACACTCTGTCGCAGCGCACCGAAGGAGAACGGTCCAGTGCAGCGGTTGGCATGGATATATCGCAAATGCAAGATGGAGATATGGCAGGATTTGGGGTTTTCTGTTCCGAACCCGGACTTATTTCGGTAGTAATGGAAGGCGATAAGAAATTTATTGTGATGACTGACAGGGGCAGCGAAAAAGCGAGAGCAGAATTGACGGAAAATATCGTCTATCTGCGCGTGGATTGCAATTTTAATACCGACAAGGCTAATTTTTATTACAGTACAGACGAAAAATGCCTCACCGCGCCGGAAAATTGGACGAAATCGGGTGCGGAATTTCACATGACATACAATCTTGAACACTTCATGGGCAATCGTTTTGCTATTTACAACTATGCCACAAAAGCAGCAGGAGGATATATAGATATTGATTTCTTTACTTATACAAAACAATAATAATATGAAACATTCAACAGCGCTATTAATTTTATTCCTTTTTACAACCTGCCTATCAGGGCAGGTACGACTGCCGAAATTAATATCGGATGGCATGGTGCTTCAGCGCGATGTGCCTTTGAAAATATGGGGATGGGCATCTCCAAATGAAAATATAACAATATCATTCAATGGCGGCGAATACAAATGCTCGGCAGATGAAAACGGAAACTGGCAAACAGTCATTCCCGAACAGAAAGCAGGAAATACCGCTTACACAATGACAATAGAAGCAAGCAACTCAATCACGGTAAACAACATTCTCGTAGGCGATGTATGGCTTTGTTCCGGACAGTCGAACATGGAAATGCAAATATACGAAGTAACAGACATGTTTGCAGACGAAATAAAACAAATATATAACCCGTACATACGGCATTACAAAACGCCATTACATTATAATTTTCAACATCCGAATGAAGATTTGTCGGATGGAATGTGGAAAAGCGAATGGCGAGCTGCAACGCCTGCAAATATTATGACCATCTCAGCTACGGCATACTTCTTTGCCCAAAATCTATACGACAAATACCGCGTTCCCGTAGGGCTTATTAACTCAAGCGTCGGCGGGTCGCCTGTTGAGGCATGGGTCAGCATTGAAACGTTAAAACATTATCCCGAACATATCAAGGAAATAGAAAAATGCGCTGATAATGCCTATGTTGAAAACACAATGAAACTCGACAGAGCAAACACCATAAACAGAACTGCGATATTAAATGAGAATGACGCAGGATTATCCAAATGGCATAAAGCCGACGCAGATGATTCCGACTGGAATGAAATCTCACTGCCGGGTTACTGGATGGAAAAGGATATTGACTTGGAATACGGCGTTATATGGTTCCGCAAGGAAATTGATGTTCCGAAGTCGATGACCGGAAAGGATGGCATACTCAGGCTTGGCTGCATAGTCGATGGCGATTCTTCTTTCATCAACGGCGCTTATGTCGGCAATATTACATATCAGTATCCGCCTCGAATTTATCCCTTTAAGTCAGACCTGCTAAAAGAAGGCAAAAACGTTATTGCAATACGGGTTGTATGCGATGGCAAATACGGAGGTTTTGTAGAAGAAAAGCCGTATAAAGTCATCGTCGGTGATGAAAGCATTGACCTTACAGGTGAATGGAAATATAAAATCGGAGCAAAACTGTCAACTCCAATGCAGCCAACAACTACTTTTCATTACAAGCCCTTAGGCTTATACAACGGCATGATAGCGCCCTTGCTGAACTTTTCGATAAAAGGCGTTATATGGTATCAGGGAGAATCCAATACCGAGCGAGTGGAAGAATATGCAAGCCTTTTTCCTGATCTTATTAAAGACTGGCGGGACAAATGGAATAATCCTCAATTGCCGTTTATATTTGCACAGTTACCCAATTTTATGAAAGCGCGGAAAGCGCCGATAGAAAGCGACTGGGCTGCACTGCGCAACGTGCAGCGAAAAGCGCTGGATATTCCAAACACGGGCATGGCTGTTACAATAGACATAGGAGAATGGAACGATATTCATCCGCTCAATAAGAAAGAACTCGGGCGCCGTCTGGCACTGGAAGCGCAACGGGTTGCCTATGGCGAATCGGCAGTCAGCTGTGGTCCACTGTACAAAAGCATGGAAATAAAAAATAACAGTATCATCCTTACATTTACTTCGACAGGCTCCGGGATATATACAAACCTCGACCTGCACGGATTTGCCATTGCCGGCGCAGATGGCGTGTATGAATGGGCAAATGCTGTGGTGATAGCAAAAGACAAAGTAAAGGTATGGAATGATTCGGTGAAAAATCCCGTCAAAGTGCGTTATGCATGGGCGGATAATCCCGATGATGCAAATCTGAAAAACAAAGAAGGATTTCCTGCATCGCCTTTCCGGACGGAATAAAGACATAATTAAGGAAATAATAGAATAGAAAATAATAAAACAGTAAAGGATTTATGAATACATTAAACGAAGCAAAAGGATTTTATAAATTATCGTGGGCGCAACGCATCGGCTTTGGATCGGGCGATTTGGCTCAAAATCTTATATACCAAACGGTATCAACCTATCTTTTATTTTACTATACAAACGTATTCAACATTGCTCCGGCTTCTGCCGCTGTTATGTTCCTTATTGTGCGTCTGGTTGATGTACTCTGGGATCCGTTTGTAGGCGCTTTCGTTGACAAGCGCAATCCGAAGCTCGGAAAATATCGCGCCTACCTGATACTCGGCGGCATTCCCCTGAGCGGACTAATGATCCTGTCGTTCTGGGATGGCTTTTCGGGACAACTGTGGTATGCCTATATAACATACGTTACGCTTTCGCTTTGCTATACGCTGGTAAATGTGCCTTACGGCGCATTAAACGCTTCGCTCACGCGCGATACAAACGAAATTACCATTCTTACATCAACCCGCATGGTTATGGCAAATATGGGAGGTTTGGCAGTTCAGTTTGCCGTTCCCTTCCTGATACAAATGTTTGCACCCGATAATGACTGGAAAAAGCCTGCCGCTTCGGGAACATGGTTTGTGATAATGGCTGTATATGCCATTGTCGGATTTGGCTTGCTCATTTTCTGCTACACCCAGACAAAAGAGCGCGTGGTGATGCACAGAGATAAAACCGACAGCGTGAAATACTCGGATTTGTTTACCGAGTTTATACGCAATCGTCCGCTTCGCATACTCGCTTTCTTTTTCATTACCGCTTTTGCACTGATGGCAGTAGGCAATACAGCGTCATCATATTATATCGGCTACAACATTGGTCGTGATGACATATTGCCTGTTTTCAACGGATTAAGTTCTGTTCCTGCATTTATTTTCCTGCCTCTGGTGCCAATGATAAAACGCGCTATCGGCAAACGGCAAATGTTTTACCTGTTTTTAAGCATTTCGCTGGCAGGTATGGCTTTGCTGTATGTGGTTTCAGTCGTGCCGGCGCTTCGCGAAATGATATGGCTCATTTATGCAGCACAATTTGTGAAATCAACAGGTATTATAGTTGCTACCGGATATATGTGGGCGCTGGTTCCAGAAGTAATTTCGTATGGAGAATGGAAATCAGGCAAGCGCATTTCGGGAGTTGTTAATGCGCTTACCGGAATTTTCTTCAAGGCAGGATTTGCTCTTGGCGGCGTAATTCCCGGACTGATACTTGCGTTTACCGATTTCAATCCCGAAGTTCAAACTCAATCACCAATGGCATTGCAGGGAATCTTGTGGCTGATGGTTATCATTCCTGCATTATTCCTGATTTTGGCAATGTTTATTATTTCAAAGTATGAACTGGACGATGAAATAATTGATAAAATCAACAGAGAAATAGAAAGCAGAAACCTTGCATGATATTGTAAATAAATTAATAAAGACATAAAAATGAAAGTATTACAAAAAACATTGCTGATAACCGCTGTTTGCTGTTGCGCGTTAACGGCATGTAAAAAATCAACTGTTGAAAACAGCACGCTGGCAAAGGCGTTTGCCGGTAAATTTTTAATAGGAACGGCATTAAACTCATTGCAGATTTTCGAACTGGACACACTTGGCGTACAAATCATAACAGAACAGTTTAACGCCATTGTTCCCGAAAACTGCATGAAAAGCATGTACCTGCAACCCGAAGAAGGAAAATTCTTTTTCGACGAAGCCGATGAATACGTTGCTTTCGGCGAAGCAAATAATATGTGGATAACGGGACATTGCCTCGTTTGGCATTCGCAGGCTCCGCAATGGTTCTTTATCGACGAAAACGGCAACGATGTCTCGCGCGAAATGCTGATAGAACGCATGCGCAGCCACATTACAACCGTAGTTTCGCGATACAGAGGGCGAATCAAAGGCTGGGATGTTGTCAACGAAGCCATAATGGACGACGGCTCGTGGCGTCAAAGCAAATTCTACAGGATAATCGGTGAAGATTTTATTCCGCTTGCATTTCAGTTTGCACACGAAGCCGACCCCGAAGCGGAACTGTATTACAACGATTATTCCACAGCCATCGAAGCTAAATGTCAGGGTATTGTCGGATTGGTAAAATCTATACAGGAAAAAGGGCTTAGAATAGATGCGGTAGGAATGCAGGGACATTTGAACATGGACAGCCCGACTGTAGAAGAGTTTGAAAAAAGCTTGCTTGCATTTTCATCTTTAGGCGTTAAGGTTATGGTAACGGAACTTGACTTAACCGTTCTTCCGGCTTTTCGGGGCTTTACGGGAGCAGACGTTTCGGCAAACTTCGACTTCAAGGCTGAACTGAACCCGTATTCCGACAGCATACCTGCGGAAATAGCGCTGCAGCAGCAAAATAGATATATCGACTTTTTCAGGCTGTTTCTGAAACATCACGACAAAGTAAGCCGCGTAACACTGTGGGGCGTTACCGATAAAGACTCGTGGCGCAACGACTGGCCTGTTCACGGAAGAACGGACTACGCCCTGCTCTTCGACCGCGAATATCAGCCCAAGCCCGTTGTAGGCGAATTAATAAAATTAACAAAACAAAATTAAGATTATGATAGCAAGATATTTATTCCCGAGCGATTACATGGCTGACCCTGCCGTGCATATTTTCAACAATAAGCTCTACATTTACCCTTCGCACGACCGCGAAAGCGGGATTCCCGAAAACGATAACGGCGACCATTTCGACATGAAAGACTATCACGCGCTTTCAATGAGCGATATTGACAGCGATGTTATTGATCACGGCTTGATTCTTGACGTAAAAGACATTCCGTGGGCTGGACGTCAGTTATGGGACAACGATGCAGCGTATAAAAACGGCAAATACTATCTGTACTTTTCGATGAAAGACAAAAATGATGTTTTCCACATAGGCGTGGCTGTGTCCGACAAGCCCGAAGGTCCTTTTATTCCGCAATCCGACCCGATTCGCGGAAGCTACAGCATCGACCCGTGCGTACTCGAAGATAACGGCAATTACTACATGTACTTCGGCGGTTTGTGGGGCGGACAGCTGCAGCGCTATCGCAATAACAAAGCTCTCGAAAATGCGGAATTTCCTGCCGGTAATGAAGCTGCCATACCATCGCGTGTAGCCCGTTTAAGCGACGACATGCTTCAGTTTGCCGAAGAACCGAAACCGGTTGTCATTTTGGACGAACACGGCAAGCCTGTTGCTCACAGCGACAACATGCGGCGCTTTTTCGAGGCATCGTGGATGCACAGGTACAAAGGAAAATACTGCTTCTCCTACTCTACCGGCGATACTCACAGACTGTGCTATGCAACAAGCGACAGCCCATACGGTCCTTTTACTTACAAAGGCGTTATATTGACTCCCGTAACAGGCTGGACAACGCACCATGCAATCATTGAATGGAAAGGAAAATGGTATCTTTTCCATCACGATAGCGTACCGTCGGGCGGCAAGACGTGGCTTCGCAGCATAAAAGTGACGGAATTGCAGTATAATGAAGATGATACAATAAAAACAATCGAAGGAACTTCTGTTTGAACAGATAAATAAAATGCAATTTCAAGCAAATGATATTTAATTATACAAATACCGGCTTTCAATCCTTTGCATGTCATGCAGGTAGATACTTACATGTATCGTCTGCCGAGCCTTATAAGGGCAAGGTGGCGAACCTTATAAGGATAAGATGTCGAACCTTATCAGGATAAGATGACAAGCCTTATTAGGATAAGATGTCGAGCCTTATTAGGATAAGATGTCGAGCCTTATCAGGATAAGATGACAAGCCTTATCAGGATAAGATGACAAGCCTTATTAAGATAAGATGCCGAGCCTTATTAGAGTAGAAACTTTGTTTGATTCGGTTTCTGTATAATAATTTAATAAATCAAATAATCAATTTATATGAAAGGAAAAATACTGTTTATTGCATTCTGCATATCGCTTGCATCGTGCAGCACAAAACCTTACAAAAACACATCGCTCGACTTTGAAACGCGAGTAGATGATCTGTTGTCGCGAATGACGCTCGAAGAAAAAGTTAACATGCTTCGTTACGACTGTCCGGGTGTTCCCCGCCTTGATGTTCCCGCCCATAACTTTTGGAACGAATGTCTGCATGGAGTCGCGCGGTCGGGACGCGCCACCGTATTTCCACAAGCCATAGGATTAGCAGCTATGTGGGATGCCGATAAAATGTTTTCAATAGCAAACTCAATATCGGACGAAGCGCGCGCCAAACATCACGATTATGCAAATCGAGGCAAGTTCGGGCAGTACATGGGACTTACATACTGGACGCCAAATATCAATATATTTCGCGACCCGCGCTGGGGACGCGGAATGGAAACATACGGCGAAGATCCTTACTTAACCGCTGAATTAGCCATACCTTTCGTAAAAGGATTGCAGGGAAACGACCAAAAGTACTTTAAATTAATTGCTACCGCAAAACATTTTGCAGTGCACAGCGGTCCCGAATCGATAAGACATTCGTTTGACGTCATGCCAAACGATTATGACATGGCGGAAACTTACCTTCCTCACTTCAAACGAGTGGTACAGGAAGCAAAAGTATATTGCGTAATGTGCGCATATCAGCGGCTTAACGGACTTCCGTGCTGCGGCAACGAATATCTGTCAAATCTTCTGCGAAACGAATGGGGATTCGAAGGATATATCGTATCGGACTGCTGGGCTGTAATGGATTTTTACGCCAAGGGACATCACGAAACAGTAAATACGCCTGCCGAAGCGGCGGCAATGGCTGTAAAAGCAGGCACCGACCAGAATTGCGGAAATACTTATCCTTTTCTGGTTTCAGCCGTCCGGCAGGGACTTATTACCGAAAGCGAAATAGATGTGTCAGTGAAGCGAATATTACTGGCAATGATGAAACTCGGATTTTTTGATGAAAAACAGCAGGTTCCATACACTGATATTCCATACAGTGTTGTCGAAAGCGAAGAAAATGTTGAATCATCGCTCGATGCAGCACGCAAATCTATCGTTTTGTTAAAAAATGATGGCATACTGCCTCTGTCGAAAAATATAAAGAAAATAGCCGTCATTGGTTCAAACGCCGAAGATTTCAACGTATTGTTGGCAAATTATAACGGTTTCCCAACGACATACGTAACGCCGCTGGCAGGCATTCGCGAAAAATTGCCAAATGCGGAAGTACTGTTTGCACAGGGCTGCGAACTTGCTCCGGGATTGCCGTACTTTACAGCCATACCCGCAAATTGCCTGTTTACGGATGCTTCATTGACAAAAAACGGACTTCAAGCAATATATACTTCAAAAGACAGGCAAATTGACAGAACAGATGCAACTGTTGATTTCATTTGGGGACAAAACCCGCCTGCCGAAGGTATAGACTATGATGACTTTTCGGCAGAATGGACAGGAGTTCTCGTTCCAAAAACAACGAGACAATATGTTTTTGCAGCCGAAGCTCAGCAGTCGTTTGCACTGTACATCAACGATTCATTGCTGATGAATATAAAATCAAGACATAACCCGCAAAGAAAACAGGAAAGTATGGAACTTAAAGCCGGTGAAACATATAATATTAAGGTTAAATATTCTCAACAAAACACGCAATTTGCAATGGCTCGGCTGCTATGGTCTGCTCCCAATCCCGATATGAAACAGGAAGCAATAGAACTTGCACGAAATTCGGATGTCGTTGTATTGTGTATGGGATTGAGTCCTTCGCTCGAAGGCGAAGAAATGCCTGTTAATATCGAAGGCTTCAGCGGCGGCGACCGCACCAGTATAGAATTGCCGTCAACACAAAAAGAACTTATCGAAGAAATACATAAGCTCAAAAAACCTTCGGTTCTTGTTTTGCTTAACGGCAGCGCGCTCGCCATAAATCGTGAAAACGAAACCATGTCGGCAATAATCGAAGCATGGTATCCGGGACAGCAGGGAGGCAGAGCAATTGCAGATGTGCTGTTCGGCGATTACAATCCGGCAGGACGGTTGCCTGTTACTTTTTACAAAAGCATCGACGATATTCCCGAATTTACCGACTACGATATGCAAGGTAAGACTTACCGCTATTTTAATGGAACGCCGCTTTACGAATTCGGGTACGGATTGAGTTTTTCCACTTTTGAATATTCAATTACAAATGCGCCTCAAACAATCAAAGCAGGCAATACGGTAAAAATAACCGCCGAAGTTAAAAACACAGGCAAAATGGATGGCGACGAAGTTGTACAGCTTTACGTTTCGCTGCCAAAAAATAGTTTGTGGAAAACTCCGATAAGATCATTGCAGGGATTCAGGCGAATACATCTAAAAGCGGGAGAAAGCGCAAATGTTGAGTTTACGCTCGCACCATCTCAAATGACAGTGCGCAATAGCGTCGATAATGACGAAACAGCAGCAACAGGAACAATGAACATTTACATAGGCGGAAAACAGCCAGATAAAAAAGCGCCGGCTAACAAGCAGGTTGCCGAGTGTAAAATAAAAGTTGAAAGAGAATTATAAAATTATACGTGCGAAAGCTTTATTGTAAGCAGTGTGAAAATATTAAATATTATTTTCAGACGGCTGTAAATTCATTCAATTTCAAAATCAAGCATTTTTCTGCTGTTTATATAAGCCTGCAGTCTATAGCCTATTTCGATTTTTGCAGCGGCAGGAGGCGAGCCTATTAATATTATATCGCCTATTTTAAAACTTACATACTGTGAAATGTAAGATATTATTCCGTCAATATCAAAAGGCAGTTGAGAAGTGTTGTATTTTTGCGAAATTTTACCGTTTATAACAAGCTGTATATCCATATCGCTATAGTTTATTTCGTTTGCCGAAACTGTTTCGGGGCTTACCGGCAAAGAAAAATCGAAACAGCGGGCAATGTCGGAAGGTTTGTTTTCGGCTTGCAGTTTATCCAAGATGTCAACAGCGGTAAAATAAATGCCTGCGCCGATTTCGTCATAGTATCTGTTTGCAAACTTCCTGTAAATACAGCGTCCTGTACGTGAAAGACGAACAAAAGCAGAAACTCCGCAAACAATGTTTTTTGTAAATTCGGGATAGAAAAAATTTTGACTGTTGCGCAATAATGATGTTTCGGGACGCATTGAAAATACAGGCTCTGTAATATTTTGCAGCGTATCTGAAAAATTATTTTCGACAACAAAAATTTTCATTTAAAAAATCAGAACAGTTTATTCATCTCCGAAATGCGAATTTTTGTAAGTATATTTTTTGTATCCAAAGCAAATTCGCTATTCATCATCCAGTCGTAGTAACTGGGTTCCGTTTTCAACACATCCGCAAGCAGACGTCCTTTATGTTTCCCGAAATTCACGGTTACTTCTTCCCTGTCATTGTACACAAAACGTCCTGCATAATCTACGTTGCGCGATTTGGTTGAAAATTCGGATAAAAATGCCATATCGTTTTTCAATTCGGAATAACGGTCTAATTGAGATTCGAGTACTTCGACCGTTGCACGCGTATCGGCTTCGGCGCTGTGTGCATTTTCGAGAGTCTTATTACAGTAAAATTTATATGCTGCAATCAGCGTGCGCTGTTCCATTTTATGAAAAATATTCTGTACATCAATCATTTTACGCTTACGAAAGTCAATATCAACTCCTGCTCGCAAAAATTCTTCGGCAAGTAGCGGCATATCGAATTTTATTGAATTATATCCGATAAAATCACAGCCATCGATATATGCAGCCATGTTTTTTGCTACTTCGCGAAATGTCGGGCAATCCTTTACATCTTCATCATAAATGCCGTGAATAGCAGATGCTTCGGGCGATATCGGGATTGTAGGATTAAGGCGGCGGATTTTTATATCTTCATTTCCGTTCGGCGAAATTTTTATTATGCAGATTTCAATTATGCGGTCTTTTGCTATATCAAGACCCGTTGTTTCCAGGTCAAGAGCTACAATGGGATTTTTTAAATTCAATTTCATCTTATATATATTATAAAACAGAGATGCAATAGCTGCATCTCCATCCTGTTTTATTTTTGCATTTTTCAGCTGTTAATCATCATTGGCATTAATAGCATTATCAAATCTTCCTTTTCGGATTTATCAAAAGGCACGAAAAGCGCCGCTCTTGTCGAATCTGCCAATTCTATCAATATATTTTGTGAATTGATGTTGGCTAAAATTTCTATTAAAAACGTAGATTTAAAACCTATTTCCATATCGGTTCCATCATATTGGCAGGAAACGCAATCGTCTCCCGACACAGAGAAATCCAAATCTTGAGCGTAAGCAGTCAATTCGTTGCCTGTGATTTCCAATTTTATAAGATTGCTTACCTGATTTGAAAATGTTGCAACGCGACGGATACTGTTTAATAAATCTACTCTGTCAACAGTTATCTTATTTGGATTATTTTTAGGGATAACCGAGTTATAGCTTGGATAAACGCCTTCAATCAAACGGCAAACAAGCACGTAGTTGTTCAGCAAAAACAGCACATTTTTTTCATCAAATTCTATTTTTACATTTTCTTCTTCCTTTGTAAGTATCGACCGTAAAAGGCTTGCCGGTTTTCTGGGCAGTATGAACGATGCTGTTTTTTCAATTGTAACGTCATTGCGAATATACTTCACAAGTTTATGTGCATCGGAAGCAACAAAAGTAAGACTACCGTTTTCCCCGTTCAAGTCAAAATAAATTCCGTTCATCGCCGGACGAAGCTGGTCGTCGGCAGTTGCAAACAAAGTACGGTTAATACTTTCAAGCAAGGCGTCGGCTGTAATTCCTATTGTTGACTTTGTTTCGTCACTTATTACCGGAAGCGATGGAAATTCATCAACATTTGCTCCTGTAATATTTGATTTTCCCGAGTTCCATCGTATTTCAACCGATGATGTCGAATTATCAATTTTAAATTCCAAAGGCTGCTCCGAAAATTCGCGAAGCAAGTCGGTAAGTCGCTTTGCCGGAATTGATATTTCGCCTTCCGAAATAACGTTTTCTATATTCATCGTTGTAACAAAAGTTATTTCAATATCGCTGGCTGTTATTTTAAGTTCGTTGCCTTTCAATTGAAACAGAAAGTTATCCAAAATCGGCAAAGAAGCGTTTTTGCTGCTTATAACTTTGCTAAGCGTCTGTAAACGGTTCAGTAATTCACTGCTTGATACTACAAAATTCATAATTTTCCCTTTATGTATTATTTATATTTAAATATATCACGCAAAAATAATAAAATTTTATTGTTTTATGCGGTTAGACGCAAACTATTTATTAACAAAATCCGACAATTTTTTCAATAAAATGTCGAAATCGACCCATTTAGCAAGTGCAATGTCCTGATTATCACCAATTATTAAATAAAAATTATTTGTATCAAATAATTGTAACTGCCCGTATATTTCCACAGGTTTGTTTAAAATTATATTTTTAACTGTTAATGATATTTTATTTTTATCGGTTTCAACAATCAACCTGTAAGACGGTTTTTGCCTGATAATATTATTTTTTTCTCTTTTGCCGGGGTTAAGCATTTGTGTATATTCAACTCCATTGAAATAACTTAAATAATTGCGTATTTTGTATTCGTCGAACGAAGAGATTAATCTTTGATTTCCTGTATCGAACAGCATCAGCTGATTTTTTGAATTATGAAAAACAGTAAACGATTCTGTCGGATTATCAATATTTTCGACAGTAATTTTTTCTATTTCGGAAGGAAGATACTTGAACACATTGTTGTTGAAATAAAAAGATGCATTTGCGCTGACATAATCGATGATTTTATCGCTGTACCCCGGAATTGATATTGCATAAGGTTGCCGCTTGCCTGTAACCAGCCCGACGCAAAGCGTATCGAAGCATGATATTTTGAAATCCAGTTTTTTTGAATTGCCGGAAAAAACTCTTACACGAAATCCTTGACTGCTTATTTTGTCGATAACCTGTTTTGTAATGTTTGCAGGTACAGGAAAATCGGCAGCTTGATTCGATAATGCATAAATCAAATTATCAATAATTTGTTCGTTTGTCTGTTTTCCTTCGGCAAGCCAAATTCCATCATTCGTTTTTTCCAGTTTGGTCTGTATTGAGTCGCGTTCTATTCTTATCAAATCTATTTCATCTCGATTTATATTGCCGAATTTTTTTTCAGAAACAAATAACATCGGCGCATGTATAATAAAGTAAACTGCTATGCAGGCAATCAGCAATAAAAACAGTATTTTTATATTTTTCATTGATTTTCGATATTAATTGTCTTATAAATTCAAATCTTTTTATTAACATGCAAAGGTAATATTTTTTCACAAACAAAAAAAGCGTTTTATTCGTTATCGGTTAAAAACTTGCCATTCAGCATTTGCTAAATATTTTTATCGTCAGTAGCTTGCCATAAGTTCACCTGTTGATTTTCGAGGTAAATCCATTCCCATTTTCAAAAAGAGAAAGAATATGCGAAAGTGGCAGTTATCGAATCTGTTTTTTTGCCTGTTGCCAATAAGTTTCTGTTTTGCCATACGGCATTTACGCTGATACTGTGCTTTTTCAAAAACACCAGCGCCGCATTCGCCCGCAAGTTAAGCACCCTGATTTGAGTATTGCCATCGTTTAAGCTCAAATTGTACGAGCTTGAAATACCTGTCGTTACCTTCCTGTTGAATAAAACGGACGTCACGCCCAGCATGGGTCCGAATGTATGCATTTCCGACAGCCCGCCGTAGCTGTACGAATAATTCGCCGATGCCGTTAAATTTATTCCGCGCTTGAGCAGCGACAGGCTGTAAACAAGCGATGAGTTGAGAAAGCGGGACACGTTGCCCGGCAACGATACGTCGCCCTGCCTGTCGGCTGACTCCTGATAGCTGACCGTCAGGTTAAGGCGCCGGCTGCTGTTTTCGGTTTGCCGTATGCCGTACGTTACGGAACCGTCTATAGACTGCGACAGCTGCGTGTAATTGAGCGTATCCATGTTGTCATAAGGCGATACGGCGTTTATGTAGTCGAACTGCGACTTTAAGTTGCGATGGCTTTGAAAGGTTGAATAGTTTGCCGACACCTGAAGACGCTCGGACGGACTGTACGTCAAGTTTAACGAGCCTACATAGCGCATGTTTTCCCTTTCATTCTGTCCTTTCAGGTCGTCGCGCTGCACTCCGAAACTTGCCGATATGCTTGCCCTGTCGCCTTTCAAAAACGGACGGGCGTAATTCAGCGTTATGTTTTCATAGTCGCTGTTGAAATAGTATGCGCCAAGGGTTTTATAATCAGGGTCAATGCGCTCGTAGCCTATGCCTATGGTATTTTTGGACAGCTGCCAGTTAAGCTTTGCGTTGAACGCATTATATATGCCCGTGGACGTCCTGTTACCAAAAATATCGGCAAAAACAGAGGTTTCCTCTTCCTTGGGAGCGCGAGTATCGCGCGTGAGAAAACTGACGGCGTATTCGGTCAGCAGGCTTATATTCTTTAACAGGTTGAATCGAATATCCACGCCGATGACCGAGTTTTCCATAGGCGCAATGCCCAGACTGTCCAGCACGTATTCCATCTGCCGGTTCCTGCTGTCTTTGGCTCCGAAATATGTGACGCCTGCGGCATAGCTTTCCGCTTCATACTGCACTTTTATGCCATAGCCAAAACGGGAGTAGTTAGGCATCATCGAAGGTGAAGCCTGAGAATATTCCACTTCACGCAGCAGGCGTCCACCCATGATGCCTATCCTGAATTTCCCCGGCGACAGCTCCAGTCCGCCGCCCGTAAACTGATGCCCGTTGAGCGTATATGGCGAAAACGTCATCGACACATCGCCTATATGACCTGTAAGCCATTTATACGTGGGATGCAAGCTCAAGCGGTTAGGCAGCGACGGACAGGATAAGTTATTGCCAAGATTGGTTATATTTATGCTCACGGGAAGGTTGAACTGACCGTAAATACTTGCGTTGACGCTTCCGTTGACATAATACGTAAAGCTTTGCCTGCCCGTTTGCTGATTGCCGCTGTAAAAGACTGCTCCCGACGACAGGCTCCCGCTCAATACAAACGGACTGTTCTTGAATATGCTGCCTGCATCTTCTATGTTAACCGCCTGTGAAAACGCATCTGCTGTAAAGAGGCACAAGGCAAGCGCCGGTAATATTTTCCTTATTTTCATTGTTAACGTTATTTGCAAAATATTTTACTGCTTCTCAAACTTAATATCTGTCAGTATGTAAGACATGTCGCCTTCGGATATGAAGCCCTTGATTTTTATCGCGCCCTTAATGCCTGCCGCCGTTTCAAAGAGAACGGCGCGGGGTATTTCAACATTCGTAAACCACGAACCGGCGCTGCTGCTGCCTCTGATGTCAAGCGTCGAAAGCAGGGCATCATCCCACATGGCGTCAAAGTCGGATACCGTAAACGTCAGAGGAGTATCTTCAATTCTGTTTATGAAAAATGTTTGAGTTGCGTTTGGAACAGGCATAAATCCCGAAGACGCCGCCGCATCCGGAGATGTAAAGTAACAATAGTTAAAGCCTGCATCCAAGCCGAAAAAAACAAGATCTACCGCGCTGCCGATGTCCGCATCCATGTTATCCGAACTCACCACCGTGCGCAGCGAAAGCGAATAAAAGCAGCCGACGGTATGCTCCGCCGATTTAATGCCCAGCTTAACATCCTGCATGGTATAAAGGTTGGTGTTCGGGTTTACTGTAATTTGCTTGCCTGCGGTTTTTGTTTCCTTGCCGTTGGAAGCGGTCAATTCTATCAGGTATGTTCCCGCATTTTGAATATGAATGTCTGTATTTTCGGCGCTTGCATCGGCAATCGCCGCTTCCGGGCAAGTCCATGCGTATGTAAGTCCGCTTGTGGTTCTGTTTGTAAGGGTTGCCGTGAACGGCGCTTCGTAGTCAAAATCATCAAACGAAGGCTCTATGTCAAAATCAACGCTTATGGGAGCATCAAGATTTATTGTTCTGCTTGTCGAAAAGGTCTCGCGCCCGTTGCTTGCGGTTAACGAAACCGAATGTTCTCCCTGCGTTGCGAAATACACGCTTGCCGGATGCCGCTCTGTGGAAGACGAAGGCGTACCGCTTTCAAACGTCCACTGATATGATGAGGCGCCTGCGGTTGTGTTGATGATTTTTACTTCGGCAGGAGCAAAGCTGTTGATTAATACTTCCAAATCAAACGAAACGCTTACGGCGGAATCTACCGAAAATTCCATCTCCTTTACATCACGCTCCGTACTGTTCCATGCCTCAAGAACTATCCTGTACGTGCCTGCCTCGTTATAAGCTACCGAAGGCGGCTGCCTGTCGGACGAAGTCGAGGGAACCCCGCCTTCGAATGTCCACTGGTAAAAATCAGCTCCCGTGCTGTTATTTTCAAGTACAACCCTTACAGGCGCAGTATAGCTGTCATTCTCAACAGTCGCCGAAAATTCGGACTTCACAAGCAGGCGGGATTCCTTATAGCACGAAATCGCTGCCGATAGAAACGCCGCAATTAATAATATCTTCTTCATCTTAATTCCTGTTTTATATTGTTTTTTTATTTTTCTTAATTTATAATATCAATTTATGACTTATTTTCAATGTACTGTCAGCTTATTTTCGCAGGCACGGCTAATGTATAAGAAATCCGTTCGGCGCAGTATCCTGACTGTGTCGTGTTAAAAGCAAAGCTCCTGCTTTGCTGCAAAGCAGAGCTTGATGCTGTATTCTATGTAGCGTCCTGCGCTGAACACCGGGCTTGCAGATGCTCCCGCAACCGTCATTGAGGCATGGTTTCGCATCGAGTGTGAAAGCCTGCCGCAGGGTTGCAGGAATGTTTCACACCGAGTATGAAAGCCTGCCGCAGGGTTGCAGGAACGTTTCCTACCGAGTGTGAAAGTCTGCCGCAGGTTGCAGGAGTCTCGGGCAAACTTGCGGATGCTCCCGCAATCTCATCATTCATGGGATTTTTGATTGCGCCGTAACGACGGTTCAAATCCGCAATTAATATCATTATTATACCATCACGACTCATTACGGGATACTGTTTATTCAGCTCTTTCATATTTACTTTACTTTATTTAATTTCAATTCATACCTCAATTATTAATGTATAAGAACCTTGAATACGGATGTGGTTTGGCTTGATACGAACTTTAGCAGGTACATGCCAGAAGCCGATCCGGAGCGGCTGAACGGTATGATACCTGACGAATTGTTGTACAGGGGCGTAGTCTCTATAACCGTTCCGTTCATGTCGTAAAGTATAAGCCTGTATTCTGCCGCCTCGCGAAGTTCTATGACTGCTTCAAAATTGCCATTGCTGGGATTGGGCGCCACTATAAAGCGCTTAAGAAACGGCTCGCTGCTTTCATCTTCGCGTATGTCTTTGGAATCTACTACGCTGATGGTCTTGTAAAGAGTCTTTTCGCACAAGCCCTTATAGCCCGTAAGACCAAGAACATAACTGCCGTTGCCGGTAAACAGAAGCTCTATCCTGTCTGTCGTTTCCTCGAGAAGTACAGCCCCGTCGGGAATAATCCACTCTATCGCGTCAAGCGACAGCCGGGTGATATTTATTGCATACAGCTTCGTATTGCCGGCTACTGTCGTCGGGACAACAAAATCAACATCTATTTCCTCGTCCGACTGCCAAGCGGTGATTTCATCGCTGCCGTAGCAGCCTGCAGGCGTAGTTGCCGTAAGCGTGTAAACGCCGGCAGCGCTCAATTCGTACTCCGACAGGTATGACAAGACCTCGCCCGAGGCGTTTGTCCATTCGTAGCTCGCACCGGAAATGTCAATGCGTCCATCTATTTTTACAGTCTGATTCCTGCACAGGGTTATGTCCTTGCCTAAATCCACAACTATCGGGTCGGGGTCGTTGAGCGTGTATGCCTGAGATATGATGCAGCCGTTGCCGTCGGTAACCGAAACGTAATATGCGCCCGAAGGCAAGCCCGTTCTGAAGCTCGCCGTGCTGCCGTCTTCCCACATGTACGAGTATGGCGATACGCCGCCCGTAACATTCAGCGTTATGCTGCCGTCGGAATAGCCGAAGCAGGAAGGGTCTGCTGCAACAGCATTAAACTCAATGCCGTTGGGCGATGTGACAAACGCCTCATCATGCGCCGAGCAGTAATGTCCCGTTATGCCGTTGTCGGCATAGCGCGAATCGCGCACGTGTACAACATAGCCGCCCATGTACAAACCGTGTATTTCAGGCGTGGTTGCGCCGTTAGACCAGAGGTAGGTATAGGGAGGCGTGCCGCCTGTTACCTTGCTGATTATCGATCCCGTGTTTTCGCCGCTGCACTGTACATGCTGCTGTACTTCGGTTTTCACAACCAGCGTGTCGGGCTGCGCGAGCTTATAGATTGACTGGGCTGTGCAGACAAGGTTTCTGTCGGTAACCTTTACCTGATAAACTCCGGCAGGAAGATCCTTCAAAACGCTGTCCGCAGCGCCGGGTACAGGCATGCTGATACTGCCGTTGACAATGCTCCATTCGTACCGGTAAGGACTGCCCGAAGAATAACGGCGTCCGCCTGTGGCATGAGCAACAAGAACGCCATCGCTGTCGCCGTAGCACGTTACGTAATGATGTTCTTCCATGCTTACTTCAAGTTTGGGAGGCTCGGGAACAAATACCGTCAGCGTGTCGTAGCACCCGCAGCGGTTCTGCTCCGTTGCAGGGTTTGCCTGCAGGTAGCGAGAATCAGTTACCCTGACCCCGTAATAGCCTGTGCCGACGTTGTCAAGTACGACAGACCAGGCGCCGCCGCCCTCGTTTACTACAGGATTGGGGTTTAATATAGGAAGTCCTGCAATGCCGCCCTTATGCCAGCTTACAGTATATGAAGGATTGGAAGCCGACGGAGTGCCGCCCCTGAAATATATTTTTACAGAACCGTTTTGCATACCGAAGCACAACGGCTCGACTACCGCACTGTTGGTTATCCTTACCTGTTCGTCGGGCTGCTTTACTTCTATCGTAACTTTTATGTCGTTGCCGCTTATGTCTGCGGTGCAGCCGTTGCTGTCAACAACTGCCACTTCGTACGTGCCTGCGCTAAGGTTTAAAAACGATACATTTGCATTGGAGTTGAAGCTGTACAGCGTGTCTGCAGGTTCGCCCGATTTCTTAAGAAATGCCGTAAACACTCCTGTACCACCGCTCATCCTGATGTTTATTTTCCCATCCGCTCCCCCGTAGCAGTGAACGCTGTCCGCTGTTATGGATTCAATCTTTAATGCCAAACGGTCGGGAATGACAGTATCGTAATAATGACGGCTGTCCATGGTGTAGGCATACATAGTATCGGTAACTCCGTTTTTTTTGTAATGAATAACATCTATAAGTCCTAAAATGTACGCGCCGGCAGGAAGATTTTCGAGAGTATATTTAAGAGTTGTCGGGTCTATATCAATTGGGGTATTCGATGTGATGCCATTCACGGTTAAAAATAGATGTTCCTCGCAAAAGGACTGATCGGACAGATTGGTTCCGCATTCATCACTGTACAATGCCCTGTCGAATTTTATTATAAGCTTGGCGTCTTCGTCGTTATGACAGGTGGGCATTACATAAGTAACATCTTCTATATGTGGGGCGGATGGTTTAATGGTAAGAGTAACAGATTCTGAATATGATGGCTCACTTGTTCCAAGACATGACACTGCTCTAAACAAAATATTTTTACCTATATGCTGCCAACAATTATCTCCGAATAAATCTTTAGCCGACACCATCAATTTATCCTTATTGTATAAACTGCTGTTTATATTATACCAGTCTCCATTAAAATAATATTGATAATTATACAGTGAGGCGGTGAAACCCGGCTTATCGAATAAGGTTACTTTATCGTCGGTAGGCAAAAAGGTATTATTTGCTTCCGATTGCAAATAATGAAGAGGCAAAATATTATATGTAATTGATATTTCATTATCTATCTCACCACCGCCATGATGCGCGCTTGCTTGAAAATATTCAGGAGAACAACAAACAATATTGTTAATATTTTGATCTATTATAATTTCTTCATCGCAATCATTGCTTCCCAAAAAAACATTCCTTTCATCGATCGATTTAGCATATACGCGTAAATTTTTTATTTCCTTTGCTACAAAAAAATATCTGTTATTAAAAGAAATATTACCAGAAGATGAGGTATACAATAAAGTTGTTGTATTGTCTGGATGTGTAGCATAAATATTTACAAGATTAAAACAATTGCCTGTATGAGAATATGTAACTCTAAATCTAAAATTAATAAATTTAACAGCATACATGTAATTTTCCTTGTCGGAATTAGATATTGAACCTGCCTGTCCCCATGCCTTTGTCACTATAATTAATAACATAGCGGTTAATATTAGTTTTTTCATGGCTAAAATCTTATTTGTTATATGTAAATTATATTGGTAAAATGGTCTCGATTAATGTCATAATCATGCCCCTGTATAAGAATCAAGTTTACAATGCTGTTGAAGTAACATCTTACACTCCGCATATTAACATTAAAACGCAAATCCAGATGCGTAAGATTATTAGACGAACAGTTAAGATACCCTAACAAAACGTTTTTACTTACATCAAGTTCCGTCAGTTGATTATTATTACAGTTAAGTTCTTCCAATAAAATATTTTTGCTTACATCGATAGATGTTAATTGATTAGCGCTACAATCAAGACGTTCCAGTTTTTCATTTTTTCTGACATCAATAGACGTTAATTTACTGTTTGTATAGTTCAATCTTGTTAGATTTGTGTTTTTTGACAAATCAAACGATGTTATTTCTACATTGTCAAATAGTATTTCTCTTAATTTTGTATTTTTTGAAATGTCCAAAGAATTTATATTACAATTCTTTATCACTAACAATTCCAGTTCTGTAAAATATTCTATGCCTTCAAAGGATTTTATTGCCGATGCATCTTCAATCCATATTTGAGTTATCCATTGAGTTTCAGTGAATGATATTTCGCCGTTATTGTTATAGTCAAAATGATCGAGCAGATAAGCCTTAAATACAGGATCGGGGACAGGAATAACCGAGTTGTCTTCTTCGTTTTTCGAGCAACTTGTTGTTGCAAGCATTGAAATCATCAATGCGTAATGTAAAATCTTTTTCATAATTATTGTTTTTAATTTATCATTTAATATTTAATTAATTGTTAATTATTCATTATTAATTATTAATTATTAATTGTTAATTGTTAATTGTTATTTATTCATTGTTAATTTATTATTTACTCCCGCAACCGTCATCGAGGTATGGGACAGGCTTGCGGATTTTATTGTAAACCTGTCAGGTTTTGTATCTTGTTTTTTGTTAGCTGTTACATCACCCATTATTAATTATTAATTATCATCATTTCACCTTTACTTTCGCGCTCGATGCCTTGCCGTTCATATCCTTAATCACAAGAAGATATTCGTAGGTCGAGTTTGCATTTACATTAGCATCAGAGGTTATTGATGAATGAATATCCTCATCTTTCCACTTCGTAAGAGGGTTGTCGTTGACGCTGCGGTAAACCGATATGCTCCTGACGCCCGATACCGAATGCTCCCACTGCAATACAATGCTGTTGTCAACCCGCCTGCCCGCGAACTTTTTTATGCCGCCCGCACTTTCATTTACGTGTTTTGCCCTTACCGATATTTCAGGAGACCTGTCGGACTGAATGTCCCCGCTGTTTTTCGCCGATACCGCATAACTGTACATCCTGCCGCCCTCAACCGTTTTATCGACATGCTTCCTGATGTTAATGTCCGAAATTTCGGCTATCGCCGAATCGGCTTTGCCTGCGCCGCGATATATCACGTACGAAACAAGCGACTCGTCCCTGCCTGTTACCCATTCGAGCATGACGCCTTCTTCTGTAGCCTCGAACTTCGTTACAAGCGGCGGCGACGGCTTCACAAGCACAGGCTTTGTTATTTCCACCGCAGCGCAAAGAGCAGACTGGTTATACCGCCTGTCAAGCGCCGATACCGCATAATAAACTTTGGCATTGAGATTGCGCACATCGACAGTGTCGATAAAGAACGTGTCGGCAACGGCTATGTCCGTGAGCGGCACAAGCTCTTCGCCTGCCGTCTGACCGCGAAACATGCGGTAGCCGAGAATGTCGCTATCGCTGTTTGCATGCCATTTCAAGCGTACAATGCCCGACGTGTCTATATTGCCTTCCAAGCCGCGAGGCACGGCAGGCGGTATGCTGTCGGGTATCTGCAACAGAAAAGGAAACGAATGCGATGGCTCGCCCTCTTTGGGTATTGCCGCCATGCGAAGATAATTTTCCGCCTCCGGCTCACTGTATAAAACATGTCGCGCCTCGGGCGAAATATTCGAAATGACAGTTACATATTCTCCCCTGTCAGCGCCGCTGCGCTGCAGTTCAAAGCCTTTCAGCAGGGCGTTGCCGCGCTCATCAAAATCCCACGACACGTCAAATACGCCTTTGTCGTCGGGTACAGCCTTAGTTATATGAGGAACATATATCATCATGCTTCTGCCCTGACCCGAAACGGTATCCGAATACGGACCTGTATCGCCAAAGGGAGTGATGCCCGCTACGCGATAATGGTACGTCCTGCCGTTTTCGATGGAATCTGCGCGAAACATGCGGCTTGTGCCTGTGATGTTAGTCAGCGGGGATTCGGTAAGGCGGTGAAAATTTTTGCCGTCTTCGGAGCGCTCTACAATATACAGGCTGTACAAATGCTCGAGCAGCTCGTAGTTCCATGTAAGCATGACTGTGGAATTGCCGAATATTGCATCCATTTCCAACGGCTGCGGAAGGGGACGGTAGTCGTCCAAGCCGGCAAAAAAGCTTCCTTCCTCAATGTGCCTGCCGTCATTCGCGCTTACCGGAACGATGCGGTACAGATAGCGCTCGCCCTGCTTAACGTCGCTGTCATCGAAAGCCCAGCCGGCAAACAGAGCCGCACGATACGACATGTCGGCTGCATACAGCGACATCGCGTAACGCTGTTCCTGCTCCTGCGACAAGGCTATGAGCTCTGCAATGTTTTTCGTCCCGCCCGACACTTCAAACGATTCTCCGTACAGAGCCTGCGCTATTACCGCTGCATATCCGTCGGCAACGGCTATCTCCTGCCAGTCGTCAAGAGCGTGAGGCTTCAGCGGGTCAGGCGTCAGCACGCGCTTCTCGGGTTCCGGCAGGGCGCGCCCATCGCGCAAAAGCGTATAGCGCTCTATAATCACGCCGTTTTTATTGGTATAATACCACGACTGCGGCGATGTTGCCGCCCACCTCAAACGTACAGCATCCCGACCGACACTGCCGCGAACGGCAACAGATACGGTATCCGACTGTCCGTACAGACATGCCGAAAAAAGCAGTACAACTGCCGCAGGTATCAAATGTTTTTTTATATTCATCTTATTTGTTTGTAAAGTGTATAAAGTGTGTAAAGTTCATAAAGTGTGTAAAGTGTGTAAAGTTCATAAAGTGTGTAAAGCTCTCGGGCATACTTCCAACAGAGTTAGAAAGCTTCGCCGAGGTCTCGGGCATACTTGCAGCAAGAGTTGAAACTGTCGCCGAGGCTTCGGACATGCTTGCGGATGTTATTGTAAACCTAACAGGTTTTTTAAACCTGTTAGGTTTTATATACCACCTTTCTACCGGCATTCTGCCATTGACCGGACATTGTTTATTTACTGTTGTTTTATTTACCATTGTTAATTATAACCTGACAATTATTCGTTTTGTTTAATATGTTTTTCCTTCTCATCATCATTATTAATTGTTAATTGTTAATTGTTAATTATTTTCTACTGTATGAAGTTCCTGTATTCAAATGAAGAGGATGTGCCGTTTATGCCGCCGGGAAGCACATAGCGAAGAGCTGTCTTATAGTCGCCCGCCGAAATAAACGGATACACTGCCTGTATAAAACGCTGATACGCCGGATTGGACGGACTGCCGAACCATGTGTTGATGACCTGATTCTGCAAATCAATAAAGTCAAACTTGTATATCTGCGGCAAATTGTAGTAATACGGAAAACGCTTTGTTACAAGCCCCGTAAAGTTACCGTTTTCTATCTGATTCAGGTAGGTAGTCATTATGGGCATGGCTTTTGCGGGCGGCAAGCCGAGTATGCCGGCGTCCCTGTTTTTGACGCGCAGTACGCCCTGTACGGGATAGTCCTCGTAAAGAAGCGGGCGTATCTTGCCCGTGTAAAAATATTCGTCGAGCGATGCCTCAACAGTAACCAGCGGCTTGCTCTCTGTCTGCGCCACGCCGACAAGTTCTGCCAAATCAAACGGCTCCATATCTGACGTCTCGTATTCAAACATAAGAACGTCAGAATCCAGCTTTATCACCGCTGCCCTCGATTTTACTATGCCGTCGATTTTCTGTTTGAACGTTGAATAGCGGCTCGTGGAAAAATCATACGAAAGCAGGCTCTTGCCTATGTCGGTGCGCGTTTCCGTGGATGCAGCCTTCGTTTCGATGTCTATGTTGCCAAGCTCCTCATCGTCCATGAGCGACTGTGAATTAGTAATAGAACCCGACGATGGCGACTCGCCCTGCATAAACGACAGTATGTCGAAGGTATATGACGCCTGATGCGCTACCTCAGGCATGTCAAAGTCAATGCGCTTTTGCCCCGTATTGTAAACAAAAGACGAATACGCCCGGCTTTCCGATGCATCCTTTACGGATATCCTGTTTTCAAGATCTGCGGGAAACAGGTAGCTCTGACCGAAGATCAGCTGTATGTATCCCTGCGGGCGCTCGCCTTTAAGATAATATTTCTGCCCGGCTACAGGGTACGAATATGCCACGTTCTGCAGAGGTATGTGGTCGGGAGCCGTGCCTGTAGTAAAGCCGACAGTCTTGATTTCCATAGCTTCCTTGCCTGCGGTATAAACCTGCGACCACTGCCCGTTCCTGTATTCCTCGAATATTACCCGTACTGTCGCAATTATGTCCTTTTGTTGTGGCAGTACCTCGTGAGAGTAGAACGAGACCTCGTCCTTTTCTGTATTCCATTTCAAATTGCCGACAATGCTGCTGCCGCCATCCTGCAAGACGAAGTCCTTAAGCTGAATGCGGTAGGTCTTTTCGCCCTCATCGTCCTGAACGCTGAACGCCTTGCCGATATCCATGGCAAAGGTGGCATGAGGAGCGGTAAACACGCTTACATCGCCTGACGCTTCGGTCGGCGTAAAGTCGGTGATCATTATCATGTCGACGGGACTGCCGCCCGGTATGACCAGCTCGCACTCTTCGCCTATCGACAGCTTGAACCGGCAGTTTACGCTAACTATGCCCAATACCTTTGCCCTGACGGCAATGTACGCCTTGAACGAGCTCGGATTGGGCAGCTTTGCCTGCAGCAGAGCCGCAAAGTCGGCGGTGATTATCGGTATTCGCGCCTTGATAAACCACAGGTTGACCTTTACGCCAAGCTCGCCGCTAAGGTAGGCATAAGCCTGCCCGTTGGCGTACCAGCCATCCATACCTATGGCGCCGCTGCGTCCCTTGCATTCGGCATCACCGTAATCCTTCAGCATGATGTCAAAGCCAAGTCCAGCCTCAAAATGCGCATACAGTATCAAAAACGTGATGTCGCCCGTATTGACGCTCAAGTGAGACCCGAAGGCAAAGCCCTTGCCCTCGCCAAGCGCATTAAGGCTGCCCATGTAATTGAGGCTCTCATAGGAAACCCCGAGGATGGCTGCTACCTGCGGAGGAGGCGGTGGCGAGCCGGGTATTTTCGTGCCTGCCATGATGTAGGAGCCCGTTTCCACGCTAAAGCCGCCAAGACCGAACTTCAAGCCTATGCGGTCGGTGGGAGTACCCATGTAAATATACTTGTCCTGAGGATCAACGTGTATGACGGCATAGCCTGCCCTGCTGTTCTGCCCTACGCCCCTGATAAGTCCGCCGGCTACGCTTACGTACAAATCGAACGTGGCATGAAACGACGACTCCGCAAAGTTGAACTGCAAGCCCAGTACCGCCTTTATCTCCATAGAGCTTGTTTTGTCTTCGTCGGTATATACTTTACCCGCCTCGTTGGGTTCATACTGCTTTAATCTTTTCAAGCCTTCTTCGCCTCCTACGGAATTAAGCAAATCCTTTTCCTTTTGAACAATCTTCTGGTATGATTCACCTATCTTATCCTGAAACTTATCAAGCCCGGGCATGGCGCCTACGAATTTTGCAAATCCGTAAAAGCCTGCATAGTTCAAGCCGCCGTGATTGTTAAACGCAAGTTCAAAACAGGCTTCGCCGCTTGCCGCAGTTTCCGAAATAATCGTAAACGCCGCCGACGCCTTTATGCCAAGGCTGTAGCCGGCGTCGGGAACATATTTCATCCCTGTTACGCTTGCAACATTGCCGCCGCCGGATGTCTGTCCCGTGCCTTTCATGCGGTACGTCAGTCCCCCGCCAAAGCCCTTTATATTCAAAATGCCGAGTACGGGAATGCCTGCTCCCGGTATGGTTGCCTTGCCATCGATAAACCAGTACCGAAATTCCGTCTTGCCGAACATGCCGCGCATCTCCGCTTTAAGACCGCTGATGGGACCGCCCGTAAAATCGACTGCCAGACTGCCGCCGAAGCCATCGCCGTAAACAGGATCATCATTCATGATGCTCAAAGAACCGGTCAAATGCATTAAGCCGCCTATGGTGGCATTGATTGCTATATCGTTGATGTTGATTTTTTTGTATTTCCATTTATGTATCCTGCCTTCGGGAAGTTCGCCGACAATTTCCAGGCGCGTTTTTGCCCCGAAATCGCCGTCCATCAGGGCAAGTTCCATATTAAATCCGAGTTGTGCGGCTGTTGATGTCGCTGTTAATTCTATATTGCTTAATGATATGGGGAAGCCCTGAAATTTTACCTCGCCCTGATAACCCAGATATTCAACTCCAAAATATGGCGATTGCGTTTGAAGCAACATACTTCTAAATTCAATGCCTTTAAATTCGGCGAGGTTTGAACTTGAATTTTCATTTAACTTTAAATATACTCCCATCCGACCGTGCAGAAGGGCTTTGGGACGGAATTTACCCTTGTCGACAGTAAATTCTATATAGGAATTGGGATCTATTTCCGCTTGAGCCATAAATATGTCAAATGAAACAGTATCAAGCGTGGCTACCTGCAGCATGTATCTGTCGTCGGCTGTGATAAGACCGTTGTATGCAAAGCGCGTCTTTTCGGAAAGGGGAATGCCTATCTTTCCCCTGAAATTAGCCTCCTCAAGGCTGTTTGCCAAAAGATGCAAATGAAAGTGGTCGAGCGAAAATTCCCACCCGCTCGCGTTGCCCTCGTTGATGGACAGCAGGTTCTCGGCTGAAAACATGCCCGTAACCCCGTTTTCGTCTATCAGCATGTCGGATGCCATGAAGCTTGTGCGGTTGGCATAAGCGGCAACTGTGTCGTTGCCCTCCTTCTCGAACTGCGGCGGCAGGGTGACGGAAAGTTCCCGAACGTAAACGCCGTTCCACAGGTTCTCGTTGCCCTGTATAAGATACTGACCGTATTCGTTTGGAAACTGCACGCGCGTATCGTTGCGCAAGTCGCTGAAGTCGAATACAGCATCGCGCAAAGTCCATACAAAGCCGCTCAAGCCTCTTATCTCGAACGATGGAAACGTTACGGCGGCAAGAATATCGTCCAAGCCCGATATTTGCGTGTTGAACCTGCCTACGACGCGCCTGTTTGCGGCTGTGTCAACCTTGCCATTTTTATCTACCGGGTAGCAGAGCGCAGGCGACAGTTCCACTTCGGCGGACAAGCCCAAGCTCTTGAAACCGCCACAGTCTATCTCGACATAGGTTAAGCCGTTCATGTTGCCTGACGTCATGTCGAAAGAGCCTAACAAACGAAGAATGACATAAGAGCCGCCTATGGGTATTTCCCGGTTCTTCAGCAATACCAGACGCGCATCGCCGATAATGTCGCCGCTGTAGGACAGCTTTACGCCTTTGGCGCCGAAAAAGATTGTGTCCTTTGTGCCTATTTCCAGACGGGCGAAAAAGTCCAGCTCCGTAACATTGTTTTGCGAATTGATGCGCCCGCCCGATGCCGCTATCGTGATGCGCGTATTGTTGATGCTCTTCTGCAAGCCCACTGGAAACTCTATCCCGCTTAACAGGTTCTCAAGCCTTTCGATATAGGCGTTGTTTGCATCAATTAACGCAAATACCTCTTTGGCATTCCTTACCGCGTCATCTATTTCGGCGCCATTGCCAATACGCACCACGCCAATTAACATTATCGCCATAAAAAGCAGCCTTACTACTGTTGTTTTCATCTTATTCTTTTTTATTGTGTTGTTTTCGTTTGTTATTTTTCATATTATAGATCAGATTTTCTGTTATTTTCTTCGCATTCTTTATTTTGTGTTTACTTTCTCTTACGCAGATAGAACCAGTCAAAAAAAATCGAATGGAGCAGACATCATCCTAAAAAATAATCCTTATCGACCATAAGTTCTATCTTTTCTTCTTTGGAAGAATATGGATAATACTCAAAACCACCTATATGACCAATTTTTATATCATATTTTTGAAATAAAATATCTAACTTATTTTCTAGACAAAATAAATTTACATCTTGTTTTTTGTATAAATTTATACCTTGCCTTCCATTGGAAAAAAATATCATTAAATTAACTCTATTTTGAAATGGTTTTTCATAATGATAAAGAACATTGATATTTTCTGCTCTTGCAATATTGACAAGTTCTACCATAAAATTATTTTTTTCTAAATCTATGATATTACAATCCATTCTTACTGCTAATCTTTCTGATTGATTTTTTCCTATTTCAGACCCTACAATTTGTAAAAATTTTCTTTCAAAATAAGCCCCTTGCCTATCTGCCATTTTTCCAGTCAATTTAATAATTTCACAATCTCTGAAATCATAATCCTTTACTAATATTGTTTTTTGTTCTTGTAAAATTTTTTCAACTTTTTTAGTAATTAAAAAATCGTAGTCAAAAATTTCCCAGCCACCAATACTGATTTTCAAATAATTATCTTTTGAATAAATAAATAATTTTCCGTCATTATATTTGTCAATTAAGTATTGTAATTGCAATATAAGGTTATCAGAGTTCTGACACCTAATTGTAGTAAGTAGTTCCGCTGGTGAAGAACCTAATCCTCCTAATCCTTTTTTAAATTTGAAAAATTCAAATTCGTACAATTTATTCGGAAACTCATAAAACCAATATACTCCTAAAATCATATTATTCTGTAATATTTTATTTTACTATAAATTCAACACTGTAGGAATCCACTTGGATTTGGTCTATCGTGGCTTCCAAGACACCTCCCGTTGTTTGTCCGCCAGGTATCCATAATAGATTTGCCCCCGATTCATTTCCGCTTGGCATTCTTAATCCATTTGGATTACTAACATCTATTCTGACTGGATTATTGCCAAGAGTTCCTTTTTCTAATCCTAACAATTCTTCTAATCTAGAAATATTTCCATTTGCCTGTTCAATCAATAAATCTGCTTGTTGTTTGGGCATAACAAATGTTCCATTTGGTGGACCAACTGCACCTGATGGTGGATTAGCAGAGATTTTTGTAACTCCATTTTCAAACTTAGCCAAATGTTGTTGAATATAGCTTGCATCCAAGTATATTTCAGGCAAAGGCCTACTTCCTTTTGATATAGTTAAAATATCTTCGCTTGTTTTTCCGTTTATAAAAGCGCTTTTTGGTGCACCCCACGTATCATTTGGAATATTTTTTGCATCTGCAAGCGTTATAAACGTTTTTTCCTGTTGAACGATTTGTTCCCGTGTTTCAGCAGGTAAATTTATCCAATCATCCGAGTTCTTTAATTGCGTGATTGCAATTCGATATTCCAGATATTTTGCTATAATAAGAGCCCTAATGCTTTTATTTTCCTTTAATAAAGCTCGTACAGCCTGTGGAATTTCTTTAGCAACATTGTAAGTACCTTTTACTATTCCTGCGCCGAGGTTCTTTAATCCGATAAGCCCCATTGCGCCGTTGAAGATATTTACAACATTTGCCATTTGCGGCGAAACATTGGTAGTTTGTATAACAATATCGCCTATTGCGCCTGTGGTTTCGGCTATTGCCCATAAGCGCTTTACCCAATGAACCTTTGTTGCCAGTGCAGCGCCGCCGCTTGCCGCTATTGTAACAGCATCAAGGGCAACCATTGTATTTCGCAACGTTTCATGGTTCATTTCCTTATCATTTGCATACTTTAAAAATATTGCAGGTACAACATAGGCGTTGCCAAGCGCCTCGTTGCCGTCGAGAGCGGTTTGTATTAAAGGCAAAGCCGTTTCGTCGCTTATAATTATAACAGGAGTTAAAGGATCTAAGAAAACAGGTTCTTCTTCGGCAATATCAGTCCATGTTGTTCCGTATGTGCCTTCGTAAGGATCGCCATATCCAATCTGTTCCTGCGCTGTTATTTTCACCTTGTTTGACAGGTATATGCCCGAATGTTTCTTTTTATTAAGGGCTATACTGTAACTGTTCATAACAGAAGAACTTTCAAATTCCACAGGGGTTATGTAGAAAATTTGTTTCAATGATTCTATGTCATTATCGTCAGAAAGAGATGCAAGAGATGTTTCTGTTACCGCCTTTGATAAAAACTTCATTAGCAAAGTATAACTGTCCAAACCCCACAAAAAAGCATCGTTAAATTCTTTGAGCAGATTATTCAGCAAAGCATATTCATTGTTCGAAAGCTTTGTAATTAACGCCGAATAATAATCAGCAGGCAAAACTTCCAACATGCGCAATATTGCCTTTTCGTTATCGCTCGGTATATTGTCCATTAATCCTATATGGTTAATCGCTTTTAAAAGCAACTCTCCGCCAAGATTTCCGAGTGCAGTAGAACAATATCCATTTAAACTGTTTATCAATGGCTCAATATCTTTGTCCTTAATTCTATCAATTGTATCAATAATTCCTGTTAATCTTGCTTTTTGCGCTTCTACGAATTCGGGATTGAAACATTCTTCGCTTTCGCTCGGGTCGCTTACTAACAAGTAATCGCAATTTGGGTCTGCATTAAATAATCTGCCACGATGCGTCCATCTGACAGGATTTGTAAGTATCTCTTTTGAATTAGGATTATATAAAACATCCGTATAACTGAAAAAACAATTGCCGGATACCACTTTCGCTATTCGTATGTTAATTTCAGTTTGAGTTGTAGTATTATATGTAATAGTTATAGAATTTGCATCTGCAATGGATATTCCTGTTTTATTACTGTAATAATTATCAGTTTTCCAAGTGTAACGTTCTACTTCTTGTTTTGCAGCTTTGTCGAAAAGTGCAAATCCGTGTATAAAGTAATCTTTAGAAGATATTTCGGGAAT
>JAIRZQ010000137.1 GCA_031267135.1 Prevotellaceae bacterium | reverse complement strand
GTTTTTCAAAGAATGAACAGATTCACGATAACGTTATAGGAATGTATATTGAAAGATATTATTATAAAACAGGAGTTTTCGGAAATAATGATTTCTGATAATTTAAGACACTACCAATTCATGTATCCGGAGCAAAAATAAAACCGTTTTTTAATTTTTGCATGTATATATATTGCTGTTTCCAAATTATATTTGTACCTTTGCAGCCTCAAATGCGGGCATGGCGTAATTGGTAGCCGCGCCAGACTTAGGATCTGGTGCCGTAAGGCGTGGGGGTTCGAGTCCCTTTGCCCGCACAATGCCGAAGGCAGAAGATATTATTTCACTTCTGCCTTTTTACAAAAAATCAATAATAAATATAACAAATATGGATATTATAAAACAAAATATCGATGAACTTGGCGCTTTACTTAGAGTGCAAATAGTAAAAACCGATTATGAAGAAGCCGTTAGAAAATCATTGAACGCGCATCGCCGCAAAGCCGAAATCAAAGGATTTCGTCCGGGAATGGCTCCAATGTCCTTGATTCAAAAAATGTACGGTCACTCGATTTTGATTGACGAAATCAACAGGTTAATTACGGAATCGCTTGAAAAATATCTTGAAACGGAAAAATTAAATATAGTTGGCGAACCCATACCCTGCGATGATGAACAAAAATCAATAGACTGGGATAATCAAAGCGATTTTGAATTTGTTTATGAAATAGGTTATGCTCCCCAATATGAATTCAAAACAGATCAACCAATACAGGTTCCGTTTTATAATATCACCATAAGCGACAAAGATAAAGCCGATTATATTGACCATATACGCCTGAATTATGGAAAATATGAAGATGCCGAAGCAACAGACGAAAACGATATACTAAGAGTTAATCTTAATCAGGATGGTGAAAATGCGCTGCAAGTTGAAGATGCTTTTATATCAATGAAATTAATTGAGAATCAGGAACAGAAATCGCGCCTTTTGGGAATAAAAATCGGCGAAACGGTTGCAGTTAATATAAATAACATTTATGCCAAAGATGAACAGAAAGCCTCATTATTAAAAATTAAGAAAGAAGAACTGGAAAAAATAAATCCTGAATTTAACATTACGGTAATAAAAATAAGAACCAATAAAAAAGCAGATATAAATCAAGAATTTTTTGATGCGGCTTACGGCAAAGACAGCATAAAAAGCGAAGAAGAATTTATGCAAAAAGCAACCGACGAAATTACAATATCCTATGAAGAAAGCAGCAATTATAAATTCGCCGAAGATATTCGCAAAACGCTTGTAGAAAAAGCCGATTTAAAGTTCCCTGAAACATTTTTAAAAAAATGGCTTTTACTCATTAATGAAAATAAATTGACAGCCGAGCAGATTGACAGGGATTTTGATTTCTTTTTGAGAGATTTAAGCTGGCAAATTATCAGCAACAGTATTGTAAAAGAAAATGATATTAAAATTGAAGACGCAGATATAAAAGCTACTGCTATAGAGACAGCACGGCATCAGTTGGCTCACTATGGCATGAAAAATCTGCCCGATGAACAGTTGGAAAGTTTTGCACAGCGTATTGTAAGCAGCGAGCAGGGAATGCACGATATTGCGAAAAAAGCTATAGACAATAAAGTTTTTGAATATCTGAAAACAGCAGTAAAACTCGAAGAAATAAATTTAAGTATCGATGATTTCAATAAATTGTTTGATTAGTTAAATCATGCACAAAACACAAATAGCCATAACGGTTTTGTTTTACATTATGAAAATTTTTTGAAAAAAAATGTGTTTTTTTATGCAGATATTCAAAAAAAACATACCTTTGCTGCCCGAAATAAGAAGGAGGTGTGTTGTGCAATGATAATAATTCCAATAAAAGAAGGCGAAAATATCGAAAGAGCATTAAAAAAATTCAAACGCAAATTCGATAAGACAGGCGTTGTCAGAGAACTGCGTTCGCGTCAGACTTTTGTCAAAAAATCGGTACGACGTAGGGATGAAATAAAACATGCCGTATATGTCCAGCAGATACAACAGGCAGAAGATTAAATACATAAAAATATTTAACACAAAAAAGAGTGGGTTTAGTTTCAAAATTCACTCTTTTGTCGTATATTTGGGCTATGTTAGATATGTATCTGAAATATTTGGAATCGGAAAAACGCTATTCACCCAAAACCATTGAGGCGTACAGGTCTGATCTGTGCAAGTTTTTTGACAGGATAGATTTTAATATATCCGTAGAAAACATTGGCGAAATCAAGTCATCAGAAATCCGTAACTGGGTACTTGGATTAATAGACGAAAACCACAGTCCGCTAACAGTAAACCGTAAATTATCGGCATTAAACGGATTTTTCAAATATATGATTAGAGAGAGAATCATTGATGCAAATCCTGTAAATAAAATAAAATCGCTTAAAGGAAAAAAACGGCTTCCCGTATTTTTGGAAGAAAAAAAATTGAATAATTACCTTGATATCACTTTCAATATAAAAGACAATTATTTTGCAATGCGCGACTGGGCTATAATAGAGTTGCTGTATGCAACAGGCATACGCCGCGAAGAACTTATAAATATTAAAATAAAAGACATATCTGGCGACTGTATAAAAGTAATGGGAAAAGGCAGAAAAGAACGTTTAATTCCGCTTACTCCTAATCTTATTGTACTGTTGCAACAACTGACGAGTAAGCGCAATGAGGTAAATGTCAAAAACGACAATGAGTATGTTTTTTTGACGAATAGAGGAGAAAAAATGTATCCCAATTTTGTTTACAGGCTAATGAAACATGAACTTGCAGTGGCAGGATTTACAGGAAAAAAAAGCCCTCATGTGCTGCGTCATACTTTTGCAACTCACATGCTGAATAACGGAGCCGATTTAAATTCAATAAAAACCATATTGGGACATTCAAGTCTTGCCGCTACGCAAATTTATACGCATACGACTTTTAAAGATTTGAAACGGATACATAATAAAACTCATCCGCGAAAATAAACGGATGATTAAAGTAATGAATATAAATAAAATAACAGATAAAAAACGATATTATTCGAAATATAAACAAAAGGATATATGTCCTGATAATTAAAAAAATGTTTAACACAGTAAAATGGTAAAGACATGAAAGTAGTAATTCAATCAATTAAATTCGATGCAGACAAGAAATTGCTCGATTTTGTAACAAAAAAAGTAGAGAAATTAGACAAATTCTTCGATGGAATTGTAAAGTACAACGTGATGTTGAAACTGGGAAATTCTACAGAACCCGAAAACAAAAAAGTTGAAATCAGAGTAGTGATACCCGGCAACGATTTGTTTGCCGAACGAAAATGCAAAACATTTGAAGATGCTACCCGACAATGCGTAGAAGCATTGAAGCAGCAAATAAAAAAAGCAAAGGAAAAAATGAGAAACGAATAAGCAGGAATAGCTATTAAAATGATGTTAACGGTATGAGGCTGCCTGAAATAGTGGCAGCCTTTGCTGTATCAAAGCGAACTGCTATATTATTAAGATTTATATCTTTCATATTACTTCTTTATTTCTCAAACGCACAATCCAAATGCTATTGTAAAAATTTCTGTTTGGACAGGTGCTTTTATTGCATCTTCAATTTTATTTTTCTATTGAAACAAAGTGTCTTACAGAACAATCTTTATTTTTCTTCTAACTCTATCGGAATATGTTTTTCTTTGCAATATGCTTCAATTTCCGTATCAGTTTTGAAATATTTGTCACAAAACTCATCAAGTTCTTTTTCTGTTGACTTGTAGTAGCGTTCTTCGGCAGTTAATAATTTTTCCGTTTGTTCAATGAATCTTTTAAAATTTTCATTGATATTGCATAGCTTGTCAACTGTATTAAAGTCAATATTTTTATATCTTGCCTGAAACAAAACTTTGCTTTGAAAAGGGTTTGCATTAAGTAGAATAACACCAATTCCAAACGATTGATTGAGACGTTCCATTTCATCTTTCAGATTGTCTCCGATTTCAAAAGCTACCAAATAACCATAATTTGCCCAACTCGAATTTGAAACTGTCTGAAAATAAGCTTTCTTTAATTCATGATCATTGTTAATGTCACGTTTTAATTCATATGAAAAAATTTTGAAAGTTTCTGTTTTGTTAATAGCTTTTAGCAGATTTTGACTTGATTTTGACTGCAAAGATAAAAATTGAATGCCAATCATATCTGGATGTACCCATTTTTGATTTTCATCCTTGCGATTGGATTCTTCGTGATAAATGGTTTTTGAATGAATATTTTCGTTTTTTAAATATGTACTCAAAAGTTTGTGCAAATCACGCTCTTGATAGGTTTCAATTGCTTTCTTGTCTCTCGATCTAACATTTTCTTTATCAATATTTTCTATTGATATATTTTCCTTGTTTTTTGTAAGATAATAATAGTAGATTTTATCTTTATATCTATTAATCCGCGTATCGCCTTTTTGTATCAATCCAATTAAAGTAGAAGTAACGATATTAATTGGAGTTGCTCTTGTTAATCTCGAAAAATCACAGAAAGAATGAGACACAACATAATTCGTTATTTCTTGAGAACTCACAGGTTTTTGGAAATGTTCCAATGCTTTAAAAATCGCTTCTTTTGTTATCATATTATTTATGAATTAATAATTTGTATTTCACTGTATTGCAAGAATATTTCTTCACTTCAACATGCGCCCAAAAGTATAATTTACTCGAATAAAGTTTTCGAACAAACTATCCGCACAGGCAAGCAAATCTATAAAATTTAGAGTAAGAATTATATAACTTATCATAAAAAATTTTACAATGCAAAATTACAGTTTATTTTTCAATTAACGGTTGATTTTTCTTTATTTGTTAATAATTTTCAAAATAAGGCTGCCTTACTTTTGAAACATTATTTCTTTGCTCACATTCTGTATCTTTCCATAAAATTTTTCCACCGTAAAAAGATATAATTTGCGTGATTTGCAAAAACTTTGTTATATTTGCGGTTAAATCAAACATATTAAATTAAAATGAAAAAAATATTGTTTACAGCCATTGTTTTGGCGATATCATTAAACGTTTCGGCGCAGAAAAAAAAAGCCGAAGAAAAAAAGCCTGCAACAGGCTATAAGTTTACAGCAGTAAAGGAATTGGAGTACACTTCCGTAAAAAATCAAAGCCGTTCCGGTACATGCTGGAGTTTTTCGGGATTGTCATTCATCGAATCCGAATTATTGAGATTGGGAAAAGGTGAATATGATTTGTCGGAAATGTTTGTTTCGCGCGACAACTACGAGAAAAAGGCAGATAAATACGTTCGTCTTCACGGGACAATAAATTTTGCAGGCGGCGGTTCGTTTGAAGACGTTATTGAAACATTGCGCAACGCAGGTATTGTCCCCGAAGAAGTTTACGGCGGAATAAACTATGGCGGAACCATACACGACCATAGCGAACTCGACCTCGTGGCAAAAGCTTATATCGATGCCGTAATAAAAGGACGCAAACTTACCAAGGCATGGAAAAAAGGATTCGATGGCATTCTCGACGCCTATTACGGCAAATACCCAGAGCAGTTTACATACAAAGGAACATCATACACGCCAAAATCATTTGCTCAGTCGCTGGGATTGAATTTCGACGATTATACAGAAATAACATCCTTCACACATCACCCGTTCTACAAACCTTTTATTATCGAAATTCCCGACAACTATATCTGGGGAATGAATTACAACGTACCTGTTGACGAACTTGTCGAAATTATCGACAACAGCATAGAAAAAGGCTACACCGTTGCGTGGGGTTCGGATGTCAGTGAACGGGGATTTCAATACCGCAAAGGCGTTGCCGTTGTACCCGATTTGGAAGTGAACATCAGTAGTGGAACCGATCGCGAGCATTGGGAAACTTTAAGCAAAACTGAACGCGAAGCAGAAATTCTGAAACTCGACAAACCTGTCGCAGAACTTAAAATAACTCAGGAATTACGGCAGGAAGCATTTGATAATTACGAAACTACAGACGACCACGGAATGCTTATCGTAGGCATCGCAAAAGACCAGAACGGCGCACAATTTTACAAGGTAAAAAATTCGTGGGGAACGGATAGCAGCGAATATTCGGGATTTTTCTATGTTTCCGAAAATTATGTTCGTTACAAAACCATTAACATTTTGATAAATAAAAATGCAATTCCAGATCATATAAAAAGCAAATTGAAATTATAAACGGTTATCTTTACGGTTGGCTGTGAGTAATTACGGATTTGAAATTTAATTGCTGTTGACAGAAATCAAAATGATGTCAACAGCAATTTTAATGATTATGTTTATAATTTTCAAATAGTAAATGTAAATGCAACATATCAGCGAAAAATTGCCAACAAAAAATGCGCTTTGCTTAATCGAATCCCGCGAGACACTCAAACTTCCTCCAACCATGCCTTTAAAACGTGATAAACAGACCCAAAAGCAATATATTTGTAGTTGGAAACAGAAACCGAAAACAGTTACAATGAAAATGAATGAAAAGATTTCGACATACGGAATTTTTTATGTAAAACAATTAAAAAGTAAAGCGAGATGAAAAAGACGGATTATATGGGCAGTGTCTCAAAAACACACATAGACCGCAATCAGGCGCCATTACTAAAATTCAATAGGTTCTGTATTAATCCTCTATTGTGGATTATTACTCTTTCACGGCATTTTCAAAAATCATTATGATTGGGCAATTCAGAAAACAGTTAAAAATCGTATTTTTCTATATACGGAGGTGCGATATTTTTGTTATTGGCAGTAAATATTGAGTTTCTGACAAAAAAGCACCGAAAAAAACAGGTTCAGGGTATAAAATACCTTATGGTTTATTGTTATAAATTATTAATTATTTATGCGAACGTAGTTTCAACAACTGAATGCAACTTTTATGTTTTGCAAATATAGGTAAAAAATTTCTTTTGGTGAATAAAAATTTAAATTAGCTCCTGGTTTGTTATTTATTTTATGTTGTATTTGT
>JAIRZQ010000034.1 GCA_031267135.1 Prevotellaceae bacterium | reverse complement strand
TGACCTTGATATTAAATCTTTTCAAATCAAAATTAACAAGCGTCCGAGAAAATTGCTTAATTTTGAGACGCCGATTGAAAGGTTTTACAAAAAGTTGCATTTATAACTTGAATCTGCGTTCGCTTATTGCACAAGGTTCTATCTTGCCCGAACATAGTTAGTTGTACTTTGCACGAAATTACGGTCTAAAGAATTTAATGCGGGCAAGGTTCATTTTTCGAGAATATTTAATTAAAGATAGATAAGAAAATTTTTTACCGGCATTTTATTCCGAAGGAACGCAGTACAATTAATAATTAAGTAGATCATGTTATGCACAATACATAAAAGTATCCAAGTCCTGAAAGGACGTAATTTTCATAACCGCAGGTCTCGACCTGCGGCTGTTAAGCGATAAGGTTATGCTGCCTGAAAGGCAGGACTTTCTTGCGCTCAGTTTATCTTGCGTAACATGAGTTATTAATGTGAATGGATGTAAAATATCCATCAGTTTTTCTCAAACATATTCATCCGTTTGTTGAAATTTATCCGAATAGCTTCGGAAAAGAATTTTAAATTTACAGCACGTATGCGCCACAGCCCGAATGATTGCAGCTGATAAAAAAAGTTTTATCTGTTCTTTTGCTTCGATGCACAAAAAGCAACCGAAATACAGGTAAAATTTAATGAAGTTAATTACTCTGAAAGCAAGTTTTATAAACTGCCAACTTTTAAAATTCACTAAAAAAATATACAAATAATAATATTTGCTGACTTTTTTGTAACTTGCCGCGTTTTTAATCAGGTATTATGTCATTTTTTAACGATAAAATTAAAGGAGAAGGCTTTACGTTTGACGATGTTCTGCTGGTTCCCTCGCATTCCAAAATTCTTCCGTATCAGGTTGATATTTCAAGTAAATTTACGCGAAACATCACGCTCAGTACGCCCATTGTTTCTGCAGCCATGGATACGGTTACCGAAGCCGAGCTTGCAATCGCCATTGCACGCAAAGGCGGCATCGGCGTTATTCATAAAAACATGAGCATCGACAAACAGTCCGAACAAGTAAAGCAGGTGAAGCGCGCCGAAAACGGAATGATATATGATCCGATTACAATTACAAAAAACGCAACCGTAGGTGATGCGCTCAATGTGATGCACGAATTTAAAATAGGCGGAATTCCGGTTGTCGATAAAAACAATAAGCTTGTCGGGATTGTAACAAATCGCGATTTGCGCTTTATGGAAGACATGAAAACGCCTGTCAGCAGCATAATGACATCTAAAAACCTTATAACGACAACAAATAAAACAAATCTTAAGGAAGCAGCGGAAATACTCAAAAGGTACAGAATCGAAAAACTGCCTGTAGTAGATGAAAATTACAGACTTATAGGCTTGTTGACGTTCAAGGATATTACCAAAATCAAGGATAACCCCGAAGCAAGTAAAGATCCGAAAGGGCGTTTGCGCGTTGCGGCGGGCGTAGGCGTAACCGGCGATACGCTTGAACGCATTGCTGCGTTGATTTCAGCAGATGTTGATGCTGTGGTAATTGATACGGCGCACGCACATTCGCAGGGAGTTGTTGATATGTTGAAAAAGGTCAAACAGCAGTTTCCGGATATTGATGTAATTGTCGGAAATATAGCCACAGGCGAAGCTGCAACAGACCTGATGAATGCAGGCGCAGATGCTTTGAAAGTAGGAATAGGACCCGGCTCAATCTGTACTACGCGCATCATTGCAGGCGTTGGAGTGCCGCAGTTAACTGCAATATATGATGTTGCAGAAGCGGTAAAAGGCAAAATTCCCATTATTGCAGATGGAGGAATACGGTATTCGGGCGATATGGTAAAGGCTCTGGCAGCCGGCGCTGATGTTATTATGGCAGGTTCGCTGTTTGCAGGCGTCGAAGAATCGCCGGGCGAAACAATTATATTAAACGGTCGAAAATTTAAGTCGTATAGAGGAATGGGTTCGCTCGAAGCAATGCAAAGCGGCTCGAAAGACAGATATTTTCAGGATTCGGAAGATGATATTCAAAAGCTTGTACCCGAAGGAATTGTCGCTCAAGTTCCCTACAAGGGCAAGCTGGAAGAAGTAATTTACCAGCTTGTAGGAGGCTTGCGGGCAGGTATGGGATATTGCGGTACGCCCGATATAGGAGCATTGAAAAAAGCATCGTTTATCCGCATCACAGCGGCAGGCGTAGTCGAAAATCATCCTCACGATGTAACAATTACTCGAGAAGCGCCAAATTACAGCAGATAACCTGCATTTGAAAATATATATGAAATGAAAATGAATAAAGTTATCGGAATAATAATACTGTCGTTAATAATTTGTTCGTGCAGCAAGCGCGGCAATGATATTCTGCTTGCCGAAGCGCATGGCGAAAAACTGTATTTAAGCGACCTGACCGATATTTTTCCCGTAAATAATACGGACACAGACAGCGCAAGTGCAATATCAACCTATACTTCGGCATGGGTGCGGCGGCAGCTTATAGTAAAAAAAGCGGAAGAATTGCTGGATGAGAAACAAAAAGATGTGGTAGCGGAAATTAAAGATTATCGCTCATCCTTATTGATATACCGGTTCGAACACGATTATATTTCAAAAAATATGGACACGCTTGTAACTCAGGATGAAATTGAATATATGTATAATGAAAACATAGAACTTTTTAAAATACAGTCGGCATTGATAAAAGCAACGTATATAAAGATACAGACAGAAACGCCCGAAACCGAAAATATAAAAAAAATGTGTATTTTATCAAATGATGCAAATATGAAAACAGTTGAAGAATTGTGCATGATGTATGCCGATAAATACGATTCGTTTAATGGTAAGTGGCTTGAAATATATGAGCTGTCGCGATTGCTGCCGCAAAGCATAAACTACGATGAATTTGAAAAAATGTTGACATCAAACAAATTTTATGCAGTAGAAGACACGGAATACAGTTATTTTATAAAGTTGCAGTCGATATTGGAAAAAGGCTCAATATCTCCGCTCGAAAAAGAAAAAGAAAATATTCGCACGATAATATTAAACAGACGTAAACGCGAATTGATAAGCAAACTTGAAGAAGAAACATATAATGCAGGCATCAGCAATAAGGATGCAAAAATTTATATCAATAACCATAAATAAAAAATGATGAATTTATTACAAAAAACAGCATTGTCGATGCTATTGATAGCAGTATTTGCAACAACATCGCAAGCGCAGGAAACAAAAGAAAAAAACATTATCGACAGGGTAGTCGCCGTAATAGGCAATGAAGCCGTGCTTTTGTCGGACATTGAAATGGAAATATACCAGCGCAGAATGCGCGGAATGTTAAGCGAAGAAAATTTATTTTGCAGAGTTCTTGAAGAAATGCTGCAAAGCAGACTGCTTATTGCACAGGCAAAAATCGACAGCTTAACTGTAACTCAATCGGCATTGCAGGCAAGCGTGGACGAAAGAGTAAATTATTTCATTTCGATGGTCGGCAGCGAAAAAGCATTGGAAGAACAATTTAAAAAACCTATTTCCAAAATCAGGGAAATGCTGCTTGAACAGGCAGAAGACCAAAGTTTGATTGAACAAATGAAAAGCAGCATAGTAAAAGGAATAGAAATTACTCCTGCCGATGTAAAACGATTTTATGAAACAATTCCTCAGGACAGCATGCCTGTAATACCCGAACAGTATTCGTTTCAGCAGATAACCGTTTATCCTCCAACGGCAGATGCAAATTTTGAAGTCAGAGAAAAACTGCTCGAATTGCGCGAGCGTATTATGAAAGGTGAAAAATTCAACACGCTTGCTATTTTATATTCGCAAGATCCCGAATCGGCAAAGCGCGGCGGAGAACTCGGATTATCTCCTGCGGCGAATTATGTTGTGCCTTTCCGGAACGCAGCAATATCATTGAAACCCGGACAGGTTTCGCATGTGGTTGAAAGCGAATACGGATTTCATATCATACAAATGATAGAAAAACAGGGCAAAGATTTGATAAACGTTAGGCATATACTGCTCAAACCGCTATATTCAATAAATGACCAGCGAGTTGCATTTTCACATTTAGACAGTATTAAAAATCTTATAACAAGCGACAGCATCACGTTTGAACAGGCAGCGATGTTTTTCTCGAGAGATGAAAAAACGCGCATGAACGGCGGATTGGTAGCCAATCCCCAAACTCTGTCTCCCCGTTTTGACAAGGATCAGTTGGGAAATAATTATTTTGTACTGAGAGAATTAAAACCGGGACAAATTTCCGACCCTTTCAAATCGGCTGACGACAATGGACGCGAGGTTTACAAGATACTGAAATTGAAAGAAATAATCCCGAGTCATAAAGCAAATCTCAAAGATGACTTTTCCGTAATAAAGAATATGGCGGAAGGAAAAAAGCAAATGGAAAAAATTACAGCCTGGCTTATTAAAAAACAGGAAGAAACATACATAAGAATTGACGACGATTATAAAAACTGTAAGTTTGAAAGTAATAAATGGATTAAATAATCAAACGGAAATTCCTCCTAAATTGATATGATCAATGAAATTGCGTTTACTGATTGCACTGTTTGCTTTTCCCTTAATTGCGTTCGCACAGAAAGACACGGGAAACAGAAATACCGTACATCTCGGCTTTCAGGCTGATTTCATGCGTCCTGCCTATCCTTCGTATCTCAACGGACGGCAAGTTCACAAGCATGAAGGAAATGTAGTTTATACGCACAAGGCAAACGGCGCAACAATAAACTGCGACAGCGCCTATCATTATTTTCCGGGCGATACCATCGAATTTTTCGGCAATGTTGTAGTAAGGCATGAGCCAACCGTCTTGTACGGTGAAAAAATATTTTACGATGGAATTTATGCCAAAGTACGGGGTCGCCTCGTAAAAATGAACGACAACGCACGAAACGCCACGCTTAAAACTCAATTTGTAGATTACAATATCGACAGCAATACAGGAACATACGCGCAAGGCGGAACGCTTGCCCGCGGACGCGATACCATTGAAAGTATGAACGGCATATTCGAAGGGCAGACGGGAATTTTCACTTTTATCAATAATGTCGCAATGAAAAACGATTCCATAATTCTCGCTTGCGATACAATGCTGTACGATACCCGCAATGACATTACAACATTCATTAAGAATACAAGAACATGGAACGGCAGTAATATCATGCTGAGCGATTACGGCATATATAAACCCAACGAAAATGAAATATCGTTTTCTTCGGATGTTTACATCCTGTCCGAAGCGCAGGAAGTTTGGGCTGACTCGGTTTGGTTCAACAATCAAACAAAAAATGCTGACCTGTTCCGGAATATTCAAATGACAGATACAGTGCAAAATACAATAGCTTTTGGCGACAAGGCTAAAATTTCAGACAATTACAGGACTGTTTTTTTAACCGAAAAACCGGCGGCGCTTCATTACACGATTCCGAAAGAAGCAAATCAGACAAGCGATACAACTTTTTTAATTGCCGATACGATAAGTACATTGATGGAAAACATCAAAATTGTTGTTGACACTGTCATACAGAAAGATACAGCCGTACAAAAAAACATCATGCCCGATTCGCTTAATATTATATCTGAAAACGATACAGTAAGCGCTTTGATGGGAAACATCAAAATTGTTGTTGACACTGTTATACAGAAAGATACAGCCGTACAAAAAACCATCGTACCCGATTCACTTAATATTATACCTGAAAACGATACGGTAAGCGCTTTGATGGAAAACATCAAAATTGTTGTTGACACTGTCATACAGAAAGATACAGCCGTACAAAAAACCATCGTACCCGATTCGTTTAATATTATACCTGAAAACGATACTGTAACAAACAGCAGCGCGGAACAGAATATTATTCATGAAAATATCGACAAAAGCAATATACAGGTAAATATTCGCAAATCGTTTGGGCTTGGCGCTTCAAAAAACGAACTGCAGGCTAATCAGGATTCGATTAAACAGATACTGATAACTCGCGACACAGCTGTACGAAGCATGTTTGCTTATCACAACGTAAAAATTTACAGGTCGGATTTTCAGGCAGTATGCGATTCGCTGATTTATCATTCTCTGGATTCTATTACATACATGTATCATTTGCCTGTTTTATGGAACGACAGCACTCAAATAACATCGGGAGTTGCAATATTTTACAGCAAAAACGGACAAATCGACTATGCAGAATTTGCATCGCCCGCAATGGTTATAATGCGCGAAGACAGCGCTCATTTCAGCCAGATGAAAGGCAAATCGATGAAAGCGTTTTTCAATAAGGGTCAACTGGATAAAATACACGTTTTGGGTAACGGACAAAGTATTTACTATGTTCGCGAAAAACCCGAACAGCCAATTTCTGCAGTTGAAGTTTCGGAATGTGCCAATATCATAATAGAAATGATATTGATGAACGGTAAAAACAAAATAAACAGGGTTACATATCTTATGAAACCGGCATCGAGTACTTATCCGCTTGATAAAGTACCCGAAGATTCTAAAGAATTAAAAGGATTTGCTTTACATGACGACATACGCCCGAAATCCAAAACCGAACTATTCGACAGGCAGATTCGCCGGTCACAGCGCCGTGCTGTACAAATGCTTGAAAAACCGGCATTTAAAATTACATATAGGATAAATAAAATTACAGAAAAATAAATTTTCAATAATATGGTTTTACATGTTGAAAATCTGTTTTTAATCTTTTGCTTTTAACAAAACCGGATTAAATACAGTTGTCATGTTTTTAAATATTTATCATGAAAAAAATCAATAAAAATTATATTCCATTAACAATACAGTTTTTTTTTATAATTTTGCTCCTTGAAAATGATATATGAATATTCTTGACACAAGATATAATAAATTGCAAGTAAGGAATATATTTTGCATATCGGTACTGTTTATACTGTCGTTTGGCATGTTTGCGCAAAACAGCGAAAGTACTCATGAAAAGCATCGGCATAATGAAACCTCCTGTATCAAATGTACGTCTTTAGGATACGGCAAATGCCGGCATGTATTTGATTATATCGTGCCGCCGCCGAATATTGTACAGATTGACCCGGCAGATCCCGGCTCTAATAACAGATGCAATAAATTTGTGCCGTTTTGTGCCGATGGCGTTATGAAATACGAAACAACTTCCTGCCCCAAACATCCGCAAAACAGCATTGAAACCTGTGATATTTGCAGCGGACAGCAAGGTTTTAATTATGGCTGCCTGTTGTCATATCCTCGTCCCGCATGGTTTTGCATGCGAGTTGAAACTGCCGGTACGGTTGTAATACATGTTGAGAGCAGTATTCATGAAGATGATATAGACATTGCCATTTGGGGACCTTTTGACTCGCCTACCGAAGCCTGCTCCAATTATTTCTACGGGCAGAGTCCCATAGCATGCAGTTACAGTACAAACTCATACGAAACAATGACAATACCGTCAGCCGTAGAAAATAAATATTATATGATGGTTATTACAAACTATCGGAATTATCTGGCAACCGTAAGCATTACCATGCCAAATATGGGGCAGCCCGGAGCAGGAAAATTAAGTTGCAACATAGTGTATGAATGTTCTTTATTGTCTATTTCAACAAATGCCATTTCCGATTCGTGCGGTAACTATTACAACGTGTCGGGTGTAATTGACTTTACCAATGCTCCCGATTCAAGCCGCCTGTGCGTGATAAATACTGCCATGCCAAGCGATACGTTTTTCATAAATCCTCCTTTTTCGGAACTGTCAGAATATGCTTATTTTTTCAATAATATCTCTTTTGATTCGGTGTCGCCGAAAATTATTGCATGGTTCGAAACTGATACGGCATGCCATCTTGAACAGCAATATTCGCTGCCGGTACCGCAGCCAAAACCTCCTACGCTGATAATGCCTGACGATGTTGATTTATATACAGATGCAAATTGCTACGCCGACACATCCGTATTTCATAATGGCACGGCAATCATTTTATATAATGCATGCCTGTATGATACAAATACCATCGTTACTTATACCGATTCCGTATATGCAAATTCGGGAACAACGGTTATAAAGCGGAAATGGACAGGAATAAACACCGTTACCGGTCAGGCAACAGTAAAAATTCAGACAATATCAGTAATAGACACTGTTAAGCCCGTGCTTAATCCGCCAAATGATATTGTCATTTACAGAAATTACGACTGTACATACGATTCATCAATACAGGCAACAGGATACGCGACGGCAACGGATAACTGTTCCGATTCCGAAAATGATATTACGGTAACGTATAACGATGCTGTAACAGATACCGTGATAATACGAAAATGGACGGCAATAGACAAATCAAGAAATGTATCTAATTATTCTCAAATAATAACCATATCCGATACAATTATTCCTGAAATTGTAACTGCGCCGGTTGACCTGAATTTGGAGTGCGACGGAAATGGGAATATTCCCGAAATCACTGAATGGCTTGCCGCAAACGGAAGTGGGCATGCTTATGATTGCAGCCTTGCAATCACATGGACAAATAATTACGATGACAACAAGTTTACAGCAGATAATTGCGCAGGTAATAAATATCAAACAGTTGCATTTACAATAACAGATGCACGAGGAAATTTTACGACATGCACAGCAAAAATTACGATTATCGACACTCAAAAGCCTTATTTTATAACATATCCTTCAGATTTGGTATTCAGATGCGATGCTGATAATATTCCCGAGAAAATTGCAGAATGGCTGTCAAACACCGGAGGCTTTTCGGCATTGGATATTTGCAGCGACAGCGCAATTACATATTCCAACAATTATGCGGCTTTGAACTTTGACCCAACGCCTGACTGCAATATGGAAAAAACAGCTACAGTGTCGTTTATGGCTTCCGATTTGTGCGGAAATATATTGTCGGTAATATCAAAAATAAAAATAACGCCTGCAAGAGCAAATTCATTAATCGTCAAAAACTACAGCCGTACCTACGGAGATACGGCATTTATCATACAAGCCGTAAGCACAAGCGCTTTGCCTGTGGAGATAAGCATTATCGAAGGCGAATCGGTAGATGTTGAAAAAACAGCAGAAGGATATTATCATGCGACAATAAAGCATACAGGCGAAACAAGAATAGAAGCCGTACAAAACGGCAACGACACTGTTGTATCTGCTATGCCGCAAATATTTACAGTTACGGTAAATCCGGCAATATTAAAAATCAGCCTTGAAGATAAAACAGTAAAACAGTGTGATTATGTTCCCGAGTATTCACCTGTATATAAAGGCTTTGTATATGGCGAAGCCGAAGATGTGCTTATTCAAAAACCTTTGATTTTTTGCGATGCTACACGAAATTCAGCACCGGGCAAATATTCTGTAAAAATATCATCGGCATACGCCGAAAATTACATCATAGAATATTATAATTCAACGCTGGAAATGATGGCTTGTTTTCCAAATGCGTTTACGCCATATAACAGCGACAGACTGAATGACATATTTGCCGAAGGATATAAAATTAAAGTCTTCAGTAAAAACGGGCAATTAGTGTACGAAGGAGATAACGGTTGGGATGGCACATACAAAAAAACAGGAAAATTGCTCGTTCCGAATATTTATTACTATATCATATTTTTTGGAAATACCACATATCGCGGAAGTATCATGCTTGTGAAAAACTGAATTGCTGATTGACGTATTTTTACATCCTGAATCCGACAATTTTTCATATCTCAAAAAGAAAGTATTTAATTAAAGATAGATAAGAAAATTTTTTGATAAGATTGATATCCATTGTATTGGTTAAGATTACAAGCGATTAATAATAATATATTTAACATTTCAACTGACTTTGTAACAACTTTACTTCGTCTTGTCATCTTTCCTAAATAATGCCTGACATTTGAATTATTCTGCTCAATGCCAATAGTATATTTCTTGCTTTGTATCAATTTGTCATTCGGAATAATTTCTCTGTAAACATCCCAGTTATCCGTATAATATCGTTTCACGAAATTTTTAGTTTTTGGTACAATTTTCTGAACGTTTTAGCATTACGATTGCCAATAACCCATCCGATGGTTTTGTTGTTACTGCAATCCATTGCCCGCCATACCCAAATTTTTCGTACCGTCTATATAAATCGTGTTTAAAGTCAGGTAACCCATATCGACGAGCAGTAGCACCACTTGTGTAAATATCTGATTGATCGTGTTCTTCAGGTGTGAAGAACGGAAAGTGTTGACCGTGTGAAAATCCGGTTCCTGCATACCCGAAAGCCACATATAGTGGATATTTTCGCGGATATTTTTGGCTATTTTTCGACAGGAATAAATGTTGTTCAGGTAAGCATAAAGCAGTACTTTGAGCATCATTCGCGGGTGG
>JAIRZQ010000072.1 GCA_031267135.1 Prevotellaceae bacterium | reverse complement strand
AAGCCGAGTATGCCATAACGCAGCCATGATTTGGCGGGGGAATAACGGAAACGGTTTTTCTTTCTTTTTCCCGCAATGCGCGATATGCCGTCCTGCAACACGCCCAGCGGACAGATTACCGAACAGTAAACCCGTCCGAAAAGCAGCGTGAGAATGACAAGGAACGCTGTCACGGCAATATTTACCGCCAGTATTGCCGGCAGAAGCTGTATTTTTGCTATCCAGCCGAACCACAGGTGTACCGTTCCCGTGAAATCAAGGAACAGCAGGCTGACAAGCGCAAAAAATACAAGGGCGACGATGAATCTGATTTTATACAACATAAGCTATTCTTTTCTTAAAATTAAAATACAAAAATAATATAAAATGTAAAGATAATACAAAAATTGTATATCATGGTTTTCTCTGCGGCTCTTTTTTCTTTGCCGTCAGGTTCAATTGATGTTTTTTGCGTGCTAATAGTACGGATTGTCAGTATTTTAGGATATTGTTTCCCGCCTTAATTAATTTGTATTCTTATATAAAGTCTAATAAAAACTTTCAATAAGCAAAAACGTATGTCATTAAAAATAAATATTATAATTATCTATTTATTGAAGTTTTTTACAAGGATTTATATAAATAGAATAAACAATTATAAATTTAAAATGAATAGATTAGAAACTATTAGTTTAATCATCAAACGGCTCGCGATAATAGTAGTAATGTTTATCATACTTGCAAGAGCAGGCTTGCTTTGCATAGGACGGCTTAATAATGAGCTTTTCTTGCAAATTTAATGTTTTTGTGGAATTTACAAAACAATCTTAAAATTTATTTTTATCCTATTATTCCGCCAAGTTTGAACATTGGCAAGTACATGGAAATAAGTATTGTAGCAACTAAAGCTCCTACAAAAACAATCAGTACGGGTTCGAGCATGTCGCCTAATTTTTTCAGCGAATATTCAAGGCTTTTTGTAAACTCTTCCGACTGTATGTTAAGCATGTGAGGAAGCCGGTTAGTTTCTTCGCCAACGCGCAAGATAGTTGTTAACTTTTTATCGTAAAGATTATCGTATTTTTCAAGGTTTGCAGTAAACATTTCACCATGCTGCAATGCATCTGCAATTGATTTGAACGAATGCTGGTAAGGATAAAACGTAATTATGTCAGCAAGCATCTGTATGCTGTACAGCAATGGCACGCCCGAAGAAATAAGCAGGTAAAGCAGTTTGCAAAAATGAGCCTGCGTACTTCGTTTTATAATTGTTCCCGCTATCGGCATTTTCAATAAAACATTCGCCATCATGCTGCGAACTTTTGCCGTATGCCTGTAAATGTAAACAGGAATTGTCACGCCTGCCGTTATCATTATGAAAACGGTAATATATGCAGGAAATGATTTTGATACGGATATTATCCATTGAGTCAGTGAAGGTAATTCTCCTCCCAGACGAATATAAACCTGCTCGAACATCGGCACAATAACCGACAGCATGAAAATCACAACCGTCAAAGCAACAGCCAGAATAATCAGCGGATACCTGACTGCTGATAATATCAACCTGCGCTGATGAGTTTTTTTATTATAGTAATCGGTCAAAAAGCCGAATGCATCATTCAGGCGACCTGTCTGTTCTCCAATTCGTATCACGCCACTGTCGAGTTTTGAAAACTTTCCGCAATTTTCAACGGCTTGCCATAGCGAATATCCGCTGATTACCCGATTATACAGTTCTTGCAGCATGGTTTTTATCCTGCGATCGGTTTCACCTGATATAAGCAATTCAAAAGAGTGCGAAAAATCCAAACCGGAAGACAGCAAAGAATTTAATTCGGAAAATAAAATTTCCTTTTTCGTATCTTTTACAGGATGTTCCGATAGCTTAAAAAAGATATCGGATATGCTTTTTTGCCGGCTACTCATTTTTACGCTATTTCTATGTTTTTATAATTAAAAATAAAAATTTGCACAAAGTTAATAATTTAATTGTACTGTTATTCATATATGCAGTTTTCTTCCTTTTCTTCCATGATGTGAGCAAATGTCTTTTCGACGGCAACAGGTATTATAAATTTCCAGCACGTATTTGACGTATCCCGATATGTTATGTCAATCGCCACAGTATCGGAAATATAAGGCAATTCGCTCTTTATCAGTTTCAATGACGATACGTTTTTCAAAACGGTATCGGTTATATTGGCAAGTTTTACCGTCAAAAAAGAATTTTCTCTGTATAAGGACGATTGATAGTCGCTTTCCCTGTAAAAGTTTAAATTATTATTCTCGTCAACTGCAACGCTGTCCGAATTTGTTATTACATTTTCCAAATGATGATAGGCATCATAAACATCCATATTTTCAGTTATTTTGGCTTGCCTGTCAAGTATTATGCGATGAACAAGGCTGAATCCTTCCATTATGCCTGATATGATAATTCCGGCAATCAGCATTACAACAAGCAGTTCAGTAAGCGTAAATGCTTTTATTAAACGTAAATTTCTATTACCATTCATCGTTTATGTCTGTTTCTATTATATGCCTGAAAACAATATGTTTTTTCATTCCATATATTTCAGCATTTATTACAATAATCTGTAAATCAATATAATCCTTATATTGAGATATTTCGGCTGATAATTTTCCTCCCGAAAAATACTTTTCATAATTTCCATTCTGATGCCTGCCATCGGCAAGTTCGGCAAAAAATGCAGATATTTGATAATCTGCGTCCACAAGTACGTATGCATCATCGTGCGAAACAGTAATTTTTGTAACCGTATCAAGGCTTACAATAAAAATTACCATAAAAATTAAAGCGGCAATAACCGCCTGAATAACGGTTTCTGCACGAAATACTAGTTTATCCATTTTATTATCTGCCGTTTTTGTGAATTGTTAAACCAGAAAGGATATGCCATTTCGCGGTTTTCGAGTACTGTTGCATCGTATATCATATCATTATAATATCCTCTCGGAGAATAAAAGACCGCACGCGCAAGATAAGCATTTCCCGAAACTGTTCCCTGCAACTGCGATGCGCCGCGCACATACAGTAATCCGCGCACTTTTGCCGTGCGCGATTGAATATAATTTGCCCTGCGCGTATCAATTTTATCATCACTGTCAACGACAACGTATCCGTTTATTTGCGTACCGTTGCCTATTTTGATGTATTTTTTGGAAAAGATGCCTGATGGATAATTCATTTTAACATTTTCGCCTGCAATAACCGTATCGCGTGAAAATATTTGCAATGAGCCTTCAAAATTGCTGCTGACAGTTACTTTATCTGCAACAATAATAATATCCGTTAATCTGCTGTCGGAAGAAACAGTAATTTCATTGCCTGTCAGGATAATTTTCCCTTTAAGCGAGAAGGATGCCGTTTCGCTGCTGTTTACCGACAAATACTTAATGTCGCTGTTGTAAAAATCAACATGCATGCTGCTGTCGCTGCTTACCGTTTCTCCAACTGTTTGCAATACTAACAGACTGTCGATATATCCTTTTATATTATTTTCGGCGCCGGGAAGTTCCCTGCTGATTTTTATTCTTGAATTTTCTATTTTTTTGCCGTTAAAAAATATTGAATTTATCTGTCCGTAAATAATTCCCTTTGCCGGCAGCGAAATCTGCCCTTCAAAATCGGTTCTGCCTGTAACGGTTAACGTTGATTTGTTTTCCTGATAATAAAAAGCCGTATTGTCGCTTGAAACACTGTCGAGACCTGCAATACAAGTTTGATGAGCTTTTCTGTTTGCAGAACTTGCAGAAACAAGTTCATACAATCCCCAGCGTTCGCGTTCGATAAGCATTTGCGATGATGCCACGGAATCGTATAACAACACGAACGAAGAATCCAGGTTTTCCTCAATAATTGAAGGATAGTTGGCGTAATATGTGATAGCCGATTTTATATCGGCTTGCTGCTGCTTCATAAAGTTCTGCCGTGAAAAATGCAAAAAATCAATTTCCCATAAAACCAGAATACCCATTACAACAAGTAACATAACTGTCGAAATAATCATAGCCAAAGGCAAAGTATTCGCTTTCAGATAAAATTTCATTTTATGACAAGTTTTTATCGTTCAATATAAACGCTGTATTTACTGTCTTCCTTCTCAAAAAACAGTGAATCAGCCGTTATTCCTATTAATTTCAATCCATCGATATTATCGTTTTTCTTCATTATTTGCTGTATTCCGTTTATTTTAATCAGATACGATACAGCTTCGTTATTCCTTTCCTTGACATATCCGATGTATTGCAGCAGAATATTGTCGGCATGCTGCTTTGTTTCTTTTTTCGGATGAGATAAGTTTGGCTTTGGGGACGACTGCTGCTTTTTTTTTCTTACCTGTTTTTTAAGAAACGGATCCGCATAATTCAGAGACAAAGTATCAACTTGCTGTAACTGTACATTTTGAGAACTTTTTCGTATCTGTACCGTATCAGTATCATCATCGCCGGATAAAAAGATTCTTTTTACAATCAACCCCCATATTATTATTACCGAAATTATTAACAGATATGTCGTATATTTTGATTTCATGAATTTTATATGCTATTCGATAACGGTTAAATCATAAATCTGTTTTTTTGATGAATAGCCGGAATTGTGAGCCTGCACATACCATTGATAATTACCCTTGTTAAGATTTATGGAACACTTATATATCGACACAAATGTCGAATTGGCTACAACAATAGCAGTATCTATCGCAACAAACAGAGCCTGTTCGAATGATGGCGCTGTAATTACAAGATTATAAACCGATGCGCCGTCAAGCGCATTCCACGAAAAAGATATGTTTCCGCTTTCCATAATTGCTTTATTGTGAGGCGAAATAACCTCAACCGCATATCTTTCTATTTTTTTTTCAAAGACGTCATCACACGATATAAAAAATACGGTAATGACAAGTAATAATATTTTTTTCACTGTTCCAATATTTGTTGAATTATAATAGTCGCTTTAAGTCTGACATTATTTGTTTGTCTGTTTTTTTCAGATTGAAAATGAACAGAAACAATATTGCATCTGTTTGCCATCTTTTCAAGATTATTGATAGCCTTAACAATGGAAATATAGTCGGAATAAACGGTTATTTGTGCCGTATGAACAGAAAGTCCGTTACCCAGATCAATTTTTGACGGAATGAATTTATCTACTGTTATATCGCTGTACAGTCCTGCCGTATTTTTAATATAGCCGATAATCAGTCCATTGCTGATATAATCCTGTGATATCACGGCTTCAGGTATTTTTTCGGTAACGTTAATCATTGATGCTTCCAGATTTTCAATCTCGTCTAAAGTATTATGATATTCAATAAAGGTATTTAACGTTTTGCTGAAAGTCAGTAAATATATTATTACCGGCAATGCTATCAGCAATGCGAGAAGATAAACGATTCCCCTGTATTTTGATACTTCTTCATTCATACGGTATCAGCTTGAATATTTATTTTTATTATATTGATTCATAATATTCAATGTTTGTATAACATGACAGAGCCATAAATTATGGAATATACCATGTAAATATATTTTAAACAGTGCAAAGTTATAAAAAATTATATTACATTTTATTTTTTTATCATTATTTTATTAATGCGCAAGTTCAATCAATAAATACAATTTTTTACCAAATAAATAATTGCAAAATAAAAATTACATTCGATGTTAGAAACTGCTTTTTATCATGGAAAACATTATGTAATTTTTGTTATAATTAAAAAAATTACTACTTTCGCAGTCTTAATTATGTAGAAATATTTTCTGCGTTTTGTAATAAAAATGTAATGCTATGGATGTTAATAACACAAACTCTGTTCAAGATGAACAATTCGATAATGTAAAAAACAATATCGAAACTACTGTTGAGGTTGCGGAAACGACAATCGAAACTGTGAATGAAAACGAATCGAAAAAATCATTCGATGAAATTGAAACAGATGAAATTTCAGTTCAAGAATCGGAAAATGAAAGTATTAATTCTTTAAATGAAGGAACTTCGTTTGTTTCAGAACCTGAAAAATCATTCGATGAAATGGAAACAGATGAAATTTCAGTTCAAGAATCGGAAAATGAAAGCATTAATTCTTTAAATGAAGAAATTTCGGTTGTAGCAGAACCTGAAAAATTGATTGATGAAACTGAAACAGATGAAATTTCAGTTCAAAAATCGGAAAATGAAAGCATTAATTCTTTAAATGAAGAAATTTCGGTTGTAGCCGAGCCTGAAAAATCGGCTAATGAAACTGAAACAGATGAAATTATTGATTTTTCCAGTGAAGAAGCTTTGATTGCCGCCGAATCTGAAGAATTTGACTTGGAAGATAATGAAGAAATTGACAGTGAAGAAGATACCGAAATATCTTCCGATTTTTCCAATATGAATAAAACAGCGCTGATTAGCGCTTTCAGAACAATACTGGAAACTCAACCTGTTGAAAAAATACGCAAGGATGTAGATGCTGTCAAAACTTCATTTTATAAAATATTGCGGCAGGAACAGGATGCGTATAAGCAGGAATATATTTCAAAAGGTAATGATATAGAAAGTTATGTTGCTCCGATTGACAGGGATGAAATAGAATTTAAATCATTATTTAATTCGTATAAAACCAAACGCAGTGCATATCTCAGAAATCTCGAAAACAGCAAAGAAGATAATTACAAAATAAAATTAAAACTGATTGACGAGTTGAAAGAACTTGTTGACAGAAAAGAAAATATAAATCGTACATTTCAGGAATTTAAGGAACTTCAGAAAAAATGGCGCGAAACAGGACCAATTCCGCAAGCATACATGAAAGATTTGTGGGATACCTATAATCATCATATCGAAAATTTTTATGACTATCTGAAGATAAATAAAGAACTTCGCGATATGGATTTCAAAAGAAATCTTGAAGCCAAAATACAGTTATGCGAAAAAGCCGAAGAACTTCTGCTTGAACCATCAGTAGTAAATGCTTTCCGAAAACTTCAAAAATATCACGAGCAGTGGCGCGAAACAGGACCTGTGGCAAACGAACTGAAAGAACAAATATGGGAACGCTTCAAAGAAGCAACGGCAAAAATAAACAGAAAGCATCAGGAATATTTTGACCAGCAAAAAGATACGCATGAACAAAACCTGAAAGCAAAAATAATACTTTGTGAAAAAATAGAAGAACTGCTCGCCGGCGAAAATAAAGCGAATAAAGAATGGAACAAAGCATCAAAAACATTGGTAGAAATGCAGAAAGCGTGGAAATCAATAGGATTTGCTTCGAAAAAAGATAATGCCCGGATCTATCTGCGTTTCAGAAAAGCATGCGATGAGTTTTTTACCGGAAAGCGCAAATTCTACAGTGAATTCAAAAAGTCAATGGAAGAAAATCTCCGTATCAAGCTTGAACTGTGCGAACGGGCGGAAACTCTTTCAAAAAGCACCGACTGGAAGAAAACTACAGACCAGTTTGTGAAATTACAGAAAGAATGGAGAGAAATAGGAATTGTTCCGCGAAAAGTTTCTGCCGAAGTATGGAAACGTTTTCGTTCCGCATGTGATGCTTTTTTCAGCAATCGCAACAATACTCAACGCGAACAGGATTCTCGCTTCGATGAAAACATGAAAGCAAAAGAAGCAATTATAAATGAAATAAAAGAATATAAAGCCAATGAAAATGTTGTGAAAAATCTTGATGCAATTAAGGATTTTCAACGTCGCTGGGCAGCTATCGGTTACGTTCCGATAAAAGAAAAATCGCGCGTGCAAAGCGAATATCGCAATGCGCTTGATAATCTGTTCAAAGTTTTAAATATAAGCGATAAAGACAGGAAAATAGTAAAATTCAAGACGCGTTTGGAAAGCGCTCAGACAAACAAAGGTCAAATAAAAACTCTGCGCAACGAAAGAGATAAATTGCTTGGACAAATTCGCCAAATTGAAGCAGACATTGCGCTTTGGGAAAATAATATAGGATTTTTTGCAAAATCAAAAAATGCAGATACCGTTGTATCCGAAGTAAAACGCAAAATCGAGAAAGGCAAGGAAGAAGTTATAATTCTCGAAGAAAAAATCAAACTGCTTGACCAGACAATATAAAACAGTAGAATATCGGCAAAATAACAGGTAAAGATGATTATTCATACGAGATGGAAACGAGTACAAAATACATATTTGTAACAGGCGGAGTTACATCATCGCTTGGTAAGGGAATTATAGCATCATCGCTGGCAAAGTTGCTGCAGGCAAGCGGATATTCGGTTACAATACAAAAACTGGATCCATATCTGAATGTCGACCCGGGAACTCTTAGTCCATACGAACACGGCGAGTGCTATGTTACCGAAGATGGAGCCGAAACCGACCTTGACTTGGGGCATTACGAGCGATTTCTAAATATTCATACAACACAATTGAATAACGTAACGACAGGACGAATCTATCAATCTGTCATCAACAAAGAACGCAGAGGCGATTATCTCGGCAAAACGGTACAGGTTGTTCCTCATATTACAGACGAAATAAAACGATGCATACAGCTTGTAGGAACTAAACATCGCTTCGATGTTGTGATTACCGAAATAGGCGGAACAGTCGGAGATATAGAATCGTTGCCGTATATAGAAGCAATGCGTCAATTGCGTTATCAGTTGGGAAGCGCAAATTCTGTTGTTATACATTTGACGCTTGTTCCCTATCTTGCAGCAGCAGGCGAACTGAAAACAAAACCTACGCAGCATTCGGTAAAAACGCTGCTGGAAAACGGAGTGCAGCCTGATATTCTGGTTTTGCGTACCGAAAAAAATCTCAGTATGGAAATCCGCAAAAAAGTTGCCCTGTTTTGCAATGTTGACAGCGATGCCGTAATACAATCTATTGATGTACCTACGATATATGATGTTCCCATAAAAATGAGCGAAGAAAAATTAGACCAGATAACATTACGAAAACTGAATCTTCCTCAAAACAAGGTAGCGGAATTATGTAAATGGAAAGAATTTTTGAATAAAGTAAAAAATCCTAAAAATGAAATTACCATTGCACTCGTAGGAAAATATACTCAACTGCCGGACGCATACAAATCAATATCCGAATCATTTGTACATGCAGGAGCGGCAAACGAATGTAAAGTGATTGTGAAAACAATAAATTCGGAAAAACTGAATGACGACAATGTAAATCAACTTTTGGGCGAAGTGAACGGTATTCTTGTTGCGCACGGATTTGGCAATCGAGGTATCGATGGAAAATTTGCAGCGGTAAGGTTTGCCCGCGAAAATAATATTCCTTTCCTGGGAATATGCTTGGGAATGCAGTGCGCCGTTATCGAATTTGCACGTAACGTTCTCGGATATTCGGATGCAAATTCTACCGAAATGGAAACCGCAACCGAGCATCCTGTAATTGATATTATGGAATCGCAAAAAAAAATAACCGAAAAAGGAGGCACAATGCGACTTGGCGCATATCCCTGCAAACTGAAAAAAAATTCGCTTAGCGAAAAAATATATAAACAGACAAAAATATCGGAACGACACCGACACCGTTATGAATTTAATAATACTTACCTTGAACAATTTGCCAAAGCAGGAATGATTGCCGCAGGTATAAACGAAACATCGGGTTTGGTTGAAATAATGGAAATACCTTCGCATCGCTGGTTTATCGGCGTTCAGTTTCATCCCGAATACAAAAGCACGGTTCTCAATCCTCATCCTTTGTTTACAGGCTTTGTAAAAGCAGCAATGGAAATGAAAAATACTGATTAGAAAAACTTATTTACAGTTTTTTAATATACCATTTTCAGTAGGGATATTCAGAAAATGAATAACATATTGACGTAATCTTATAGCAGACTGTAATTTCCTGAAAATTACCACGATTTTTGCCCAAAATATGGTGAAATCGGGGTAAGTGTAATATTAATCTGCTTACCGCATCAAATCATCTGTCAAAATATGCCATAGAAACAGAGGTTTCTCCAACAAACTATCGCAAAAAATCACGTCAAAAGCAGGATTTTACTGCCAAAACGTAAAACTCTTTTTTTTTCTGCATTTCCCAAAAATAAAATGAGTACGTAATACTAAATGGCAGAGCAAGGGCAGCTGCCTTTGGGCTATTCAGAAAATGAGTAGCATATTGACAGTAATCTTATAACAGACTGTCATTTCCTGAGTATCCCCACTGAAAGATACGGTTCTATAATGAATCGTTTATCTTCCACACAAAACGTTATAGAACTCTTTTATTCTTGTCAATATTTGAAATGTAAAACTTGATTATTCCCATTCGATGGTTGCAGGCGGCTTTGAACTTATGTCGTACACAACGCGATTTACGCCTTTCACTTTATTTATTATTTCGTTCGACACTTTTGCCAAAAAATCGTAAGGCAACTTTGCCCAGTCTGCCGTCATTGCATCGGTTGATGTAACCGCGCGCAGAGCGACCGTATTTTCATAAGTGCGCTCATCTCCCATGACGCCAACAGAACGAACGGGCAACAAAACAGTGCATGCCTGCCAAACTTCATCGTACAAACCATATTGACGTAAAAGACTTATATAAATATCGTCGGCATCCTGCAATATGCGAACTTTTTCGGGCGTGATTTCTCCGAGAATACGAATTCCAAGTCCCGGACCCGGAAAAGGATGCCTGTTTATAAGATTTTCGGACATTCCCAGTTCCCTGCCTACTCTGCGAACTTCATCCTTAAACAACAGCCTTAGCGGTTCAACCAGTTTCAGTTTCATATATTCGGGCAGTCCGCCTACGTTATGATGCGATTTGATTGTAGTTCCCGTAATGGAAAGCGATTCGATAATATCCGGATAGATTGTTCCCTGTCCAAGCCATTCTACATTTTCTAATTTTGTCGCCTCTTCATCAAAGACATCAATAAAAATTTTTCCTATTATCTTGCGTTTCTGTTCGGGATTGTCTATGCCTGCAAGAGCAGTATAAAATTTACTTTTTGCATCAACGCCGATTACGTTCAACCCGAGATGCTTACAGTCGTTAAGCACATTTTCAAATTCGTTTTTACGCAATAAACCGTTATCTACAAAAATGCAGGCAAGATTTTTTTCTATTGCCTTATGCAGAAGAACAGCGGTTACCGAACTGTCGACTCCGCCCGACAATCCGAGTACAACTTTGTCTTTTCCAAGTTTTTGTCTGAGTTCGGCAACTGTGGTTTCGATAAATGACGATGGTGTCCAATTCCTTTTGCAACCGCAAATCTCAACAAAATTTTCAAGTATTTTTATTCCATCTTCGCTGTGAAAAACTTCGGGGTGGAATTGCACGCCCCATGTCTTTTCATTTTTAATTTGATATGCGGCTATCGGAACTTCAACCGTAGCGGCAATGATTTCAAAATTGTCGGGGACTTCGGTTATGGTATCTCCATGCGACATCCATACCTGCGAATTGATGCGTATATTTCTTAACAGATCATTTGAACTGTTGAAAGTCGACAGATTTGCCCGTCCGTATTCGCGAGTTCCGACAGCTTCGACTTTTCCTCCCGAAACATGAGAAATCAATTGCGCTCCATAACAGATTCCCAGCAGCGGAAAGCGATTGCGAATATTCGAAATGTCAGGCTTAAAAGCATTTTTGTCATAAACCGAATAAGGACTTCCAGAAAAAATAACACCGCATATATCATCGCAATATTCGGGAAATTTATTATAAGGAAATATTTCGCAATATACATTCAACTCGCGCAGTCTGCGTGCTATAAGTTGAGTGGTCTGAGAACCAAAATCAAGAATAATTATACGTTCCGCCATTTTTCTAAATTTTTAAAATATCGGCAAAGATAGTAAAAAGTTATAAAGTTGAACGGAAATTTTATGCTGAGGTAAGTTCAAGTAGCTGTTGCAACTGAAATAAAAAAACTCAGTTATATAAATTCTAAAAATTAATTACACATATATTTTTCAACAAATAATTAGCTGTAAGACAGCAGGAAAATAGCTGCCAGAATTTGGCTCTTCGTTCTTTGAGAGAATGTAAATAGTG
>JAIRZQ010000033.1 GCA_031267135.1 Prevotellaceae bacterium | reverse complement strand
TTTTTCACCAAATTAAAGTATTCTCCCTTATTTGCTACAAGTTGAATATGCGTACCCTGCTCACATATTTGTCCATTTTTCAATACAATAATCCGGTTGGCATTTTTTACGGTTGACAGCCTGTGGGCAATTATTAAAACAGTTTTTCCAACGAAAAATTCCTGTAAATTATCATGAATAATCTTTTCGTTTTCGGCATCAAGAGAACTTGTTGCTTCATCAAGGAAAATAAATTGAGGATTTTTATATAAAGCTCTGGAAATAAGAATTCTTTGCGTTTCGCCACCACTTAACTGTATTCCCGCATTACCTATTTTCGTATCGAATTTCATTGGCAAATGTCTGATAAAATCCAAAATATTTGTAAGCCTGCAAACATAAATTAATCTGTCCAAATCTATTCGGTCATCAGAAAGGGCAATATTTTCTGCTATTGTGCCGCTAAAAATTTTACCATCCTGCAACACAATACCGCAATTATTTCGCCATTCATCCGCAAAAATTTCATTGATATCTGTGTTGTTTAAATAAATATTTCCGGATTCGACTTTGTAATATGCCAGCAATAATTTTAATACAGTGGTTTTTCCGCTGCCGCTTGCGCCGACAATTGCTGTTACGGTATTTTTTTTAATCGAAAAATCAATATTTTGCAATACATAAGGGCTGAATTTACCCGGATATTTAAAAGATAAACTGTTGATATGGATATTTTCAACAGTAACATTTTTCATGTTATATTTTTTCCCTGCACTTTCGTTTTGAGTATTGTGAATTTCACCAATACGCTCATTTGCAATTTTTGCATCCTGCACATCCTTGACAGAATAAATCAAATTGTTTGCAGGAACGACCAGTTGCCCGATAACATACGAAACGCTTAATAAAACGCCTAACGACATATCCCCGCTAATAATAAAATATGCACATATTGCAATTGAAATCAATTCTTTGAATTTAGACAGAAAATGTACTCCAATAAGTTGATACATATTCAGAAACAGCGAGCGCAATTCTAATTTATTCAATCCTTCCTGCAATTTTGTAATTCGGTTGATGGTTTTGTCCTGAGCATTGTTTATTTTGATTTCGGGCATGTTCATTATAAATTCGTAGATGATATTGTTGTTTTCCGATTGTTTCAAAAACATCGCATATTCTAAAATTGATCTTCTTTTCAAAAAAAGAAGTATCCATAAAACCGACAGAATTGTCAAAAAGAAATAAATTATAAAAATGATATGATTATAATAAAGCAATATAGAACCGAAAATGATAATATTCAGCACGTTCAATATAAATTCAATACCTTTCCATGTTACAAACTGCTGAATTTTGTTTTGGTCGCCAATGCGCTGTAAGGTTTCGGTATTCAGGCGCGTATCAAAAAAGTTTACAGGCAGTTTCATTAATTTTTCAAGCAGTGACTTTTTTAAATCAACACTCAAAATAAAATTGAATTTGGTTAGAATTAAATTGCTGAAAAAGTCTGAAAAAAAATAAGACAGGAACAGAACAAGCTGGGCAAAAAGAAAATATAGAACAACATTAATTTGATTTGAACCAATACCATCGTCAATAACGCGCTGAAATATAAAAGGTATTGCCCAGTTTGCCGCCAATCCTATGATTATTAACAAAAATGCAAACAAATAACGCGATTTGTTTTTTGCGAAAAAGTTTTTTATTTGAGTATAAACAGGCAAAGAAAATAGCGGGCTTTTCGTATTGCCTGCCAACTGTGTTTTTTCAAAATTCTCATTTGGCTGCAAAGCAATAGCAATACCTTTGTCGTTGTTGCCTTTCCATGCGTTTTCAAAATCTTCCCTGTTAAGTTTTACAGACCCGTAAGCAGGATCGGAAAGATAAAAAACGGTATCGGATTTTCGCTTAATTACTTTCTCGTAAACCAAAAAATGTTCCTGCTTCCAGTACAGGATAACAGGAAACGGAAATGTCATTAACTCTTCTGTGGTTAATTTCAGAATTTTTGCATCAAAGCCCATTTTAACAGCATTATCTGCAATTTCCTGCATTGTAACGCCTACCCTTGTAAATTCAAACAGCGCCTTAATTTGCGGCAAAGCGTACTTTTTACCGAAAAAGCTTGCAACCATGGCGAGGCATGCTGCGCCGCAGTCGGTACTTGTAAGTTGATGATAAAACTTTAATTTACGCTTTTTCATGTTCATATACAATCAAATCTACCTTTGTTTTGATTACCTTGTCTTTTTCTGTTTCATCAAAATAATTAATGCAAAAACCTTCTTTTCCTAAATTATCTAATGCATGCTGCGAACAACCACCATTACAAATTGCTAATAATCTGCACGAAAGGCAGGGCTTATTGTGAAATTTGGCATTCATTCTGCGTTCAAGAGAATTGTTTTCCCAAATAATTTTACCTTCATCGTTTAAAAAGCCTTCACGTATTTCTGTTGTGAAATCGCGGGCGGTGCATTTGAATACATCGCCGTTGTAATTAATTACCGCACTGTTGCGCTTGTCGGCATAACAGGAACTGCGAATACTGTTCTGATTAAAACTTCCCAAAACATTAAGTCCTTTGTCTCTGAATATTTGTAAATTTCTGTCTAAAATCACATTCAAATCATCAGCTTTTTGATTTTGCCATACCCTATGGTAGTCAATCATCAAATATTTTTTTAAAATTTCCCTGTCTGTATCGGCAAAATCATCTGCAATCTTATAAGTATCATCTAAATTTTCATTTGTATAATTAATTCTAAGCCTGACAGGCATTTCATTTTTTATCAATTTTTTAATGTTATTTATAATCGTAAAATATGAACCTTTTGTTTCAGTAATGAAACGAACCTTGTCATGCTTTTCATGATAGCCATCCAAAGTGATTTGAAAATGAGGTTTAACTTGCTTTTTATTGAAATAATTTATAAGCCTGTCGTTTATCAAATAGCCGTTAGTTGTGAACCCTATACTTAATTTTTTATCATAAATATTTGCTTCCTGTACGGCAAAATCAATAAGAGGAATTACGTTTTTTATAAAATAAATCAAGGGTTCTCCACCAAAGAAAGAAAAATATAGAAACTCCAAATCCTTATCCTGTAACAGTGAAGATGTGAGTTTTTTAATATTTTCCATTATTTCACAACTCATGTATGATTGCTTTACATGCGTTTCGTAACAGTACCAGCATTTAAAGTTACAATTCATGGTAGGATTTATGGTAAGATGAAACATTTTGGCGTTATTGTCTGTTTCCCCGGAAATCTTTTTAACTGCTTCTATTTCATTGTAATCATCAGAAACAATAAATTTATTGTACAGCAAATAATCGTAAAATTCAGGATGCAGTTTTTTAAGATTATCCATATTTTTTACTTCTGAAAGTAAAATATCTTTTAATTCGGGCTCTAAAAAAATAACCTTATTTTCAAAGGAATTATATACTGCAAATTTGTCTCTGTATGGAATTATTGAGTTGAACTGACTGTATTTCATGATAATAATATTTTAGAAATTAAATACAAAATAGAGGCTGTTAATACAAACAGCCTCAAATTTTAATTAATAATGCATGGTCATTCCTGATTGCCCAATGCTGTCGGTCTGCCACTGCAAGCGACACAATTTTTATTATATCCTGCACAGCCCGGTACGCTGTTCGTAGCAATTGTACTTTCCCTGCCACCGGATAAAGACAGAGAGAAGCCTCCTTTAAGAACATCTGTAGAAGTTTCTAAAACTTCCATTGAGAAAATGTTAAATTTTGCTTTTTTCATTTTAATGATATTTTAAAAATTAAAATGTGGTTTCGCCGATTTTACGCAACGAAACCACAACATAATTAGTTATTTACATAACACACTTTCTAGAACAATTACCGCCAAAAGCATTTGCAACAATTGGCTCATAGGTTACTTCTTTTTCCTGACCGCTGCCTGCATAAGCCGAAGAAAAACCGCCTTTCAGCATTTCGCTTGAATCTTCCAGAGCTTCAAATTTCGTAATTTCAAATTTCTTTTCCATAAATTTATAATATTAAACAGGATTATTTTTCCATATATCTTTTCCGTATATGGTCGGCTGTTTGAATTAAACCTGTTCCGCATTGCGCACTGCAGCACAGGTAATTCACCCGGATACAAAATTATTGGATATTTATTTGTTAAACAGCTATATTTTGTTGTAATATTTACAACAAAAGGGGTATTTTTATAAGCCCTTTTCAAATGATTGCTAATTCATTAAAAAAAACTAACTTTGTATTAAAAATACAATTCAGTTATGGCAACATTAGGTACAAAACTTCTAAATTTAAGACGGCAGTACAGGCTTTCACAAACAGAAATCGCCGACATTCTTAATGTTTCGCAAAATGCGTACAACAAATGGGAATCCGACAAAAACAAGCCTTCGGCTGATAATCTGCTTAAACTTTCCCAGTATTACAAAGTTGATATTATGGAGTTGCTTGATGATAACGATAAAATCAATCTGTCGAACAATGAAATCAAAGGAGGTAATAATTTCTTTGCAAATAATATTCCTACCATTAATACCGTAAATATTCAGCAACCTTCTGAAATAATGGAACGTATTCTACAAACTCAGGAGCAGATTTCAAAATTATTGGAATCACAATTCCGCCTTATAGAGGAATTGCTGAAAAAAAACAAATAAATATTTTATTTTAAAGAGTTTATATTTAATAAAACATTATATGCCTTAATTCTGCCGTCATTGCGAGGAGTGTAACGACGAAGCAATCTATAAAAGCACATGGCAACCGGATTGCTTCCCCGCAAGCGGTTCGTAATGACGTTTCAATAAATAGATGAATTTTAAGCGTGAAATAATAAAAAAAACCACCGTTCGGCATAGCGTTTAGATACAGTAAAGCCCGACAGGGTTTGCTAATGATACCGCCTGTATATTTTTTTACCTGTACGATTCGTTATAGAACCAAAATGGCTATTGCCGACCTCGACATTGCTATTGCAAACGTGAGCATTGCCGTATTTTACAGCAACATTCCTGTCGTCAATAGAAATATTCCTGTCTGTGACATGAATTGTTTGCTCCTGAAAGCTCGAATTTTCTATCAATAACAGCAAACTTTCTATCGCCGATGGGAACATTGCTGTCGCCAATCGAAACATTCCATTTTCTGACAGCAAAATCTGTAGTTTTAAATGCGATGTCGAGGTTGCCGACAGGAATATTGCAGTCGGCAACAGGAAAATTCCACAGACTAAGGTCAATATATTTGTTCCAAACAGCAATATCGAGCTTGCCTTCTGCATGTTTTTAATTCGGCATAGCGTTTTCGCTATGTCGAACAGGGAGAACGCTATCTACAACAAACAAAACCTAACAGGTTTTTTGAAACCTGTTAGGTTTACTGTTACTACGCCGAACAAAGGGAAAAAACCGTTTTTCGTCATTGCGAGCGAAGCGAAGCAATCCGGATACAGCGAACATTCCGGATTGCTTCACCGCAAGCGGTTCGCAATGACGTTTCAATAAATAGATGAATTTTAAGTATATAATAATCTGCTCTATATAATATTTTATTACCGGTATTATTTTATTCTGTTTCCGTTTTTATCTATGTGAAATTTTTCTCCGTTTAATGTTACCTGCATACGATCTATTTGCATTACATATCCCATCAAGGTTTTGAATTTATCGTATTCCAAACTGTCGTAGATAACGGGAATAACTTCTGTTCCGTTTTCATGTACAAGTCCCCATTTGTTGCCGATTCGTACCCTTGTACAGCTTGTAATATAACCCTCATCCATATAGTCATACTTTACGGGAATAATTTCTTTTCCGTTTTTATCAATAGAGCCGTATTTGCCGTTTAATATTACCTGTGCAGATGTTGAAAATTCATACCGGCTTTTTACTTTGTCGTATATAACCGGAATAATTTCTTTTCCGTTTTTATCAATAAATCCGTATTTGTTGTTCAGTTTTACCAGCGCTCGCGATCCGCGAAAATCTTCTGCGTCATCATATTTAATCGCTGTAATCTCTTTACTGTCCGTATCAATAAAACCGTATTTCCCGTTTAATTTTATTCTTGCGCAGCCGTCTGTGAAACTTCCCGCATCGTCATATATCAGCGGAATGATTTCTTTTCCGCTTTCATCCGTAAATCCATATTTATTGTCCTGTTTTATCAATGCGCGATCACTGTATAAATTACCCATGCCGTCATATATAAGCGGAATAATTTCTTTTCCGTTTTCGTCGATTAACCCGTATTTTCCGTTTAATTTTACAATAGCGTTTACAATTGTTCCATTTTTACGGAAATTTTCTGCGTCATCATATTTGATTGAAATAATTTCATTCCCGTATTCATCAATATAACCGTATTTTTTGTTGAATTTTACTGTCGCGCGACCTTGCCGGAATGGAGATACATCGTTATACTTGAACGGAGTAATTTCATTGCCGCTCTTATCAATAAAACCGTATTTTCCGTTTAATTTTACCGCTGCGCGGGATTCATTAAAATTTTCAGCGCTTTCATATTTCAGGGGAATAACTTCGTTCCCATTTCTGTCAATAAATCCATATCGTCCGTTTTTTTCTACCGCTGCGAGGTCTTCGGTATATGGAGCTGCAGAATCGTATTTTTTTTCCGTTTGAGCAAGCGACATGTTAGCCGCGATGATTGCGAGCGTAAAAATTGCTGTTTTCATTTTTTTCATATTTTTTGTGTTTTATTTTTTTTAATTTATAAAATATTATTGTATATATTAGAGTTTATATTTAATAAAGCATTATATGCCTTATCTGCAATATATTATTCTTTCGCCATTGCAAGGGCGCAACTCGAAGCAATCCGGAAAAGAACATGGCAACCGAATTGCTTTACCGCAAGCGGTTCGCAATGACGATTCAATAAATTGATGAATTTTAAGCATATAATAATTTGTTCCATATAATATTTATTTAATTAACTCTGCCCTGTTCTTCGCTGTTGCTGCCTTCGCGCTGCTGTACCTTGACTTTTTTACTGCCGAAACTGTACGAAACTGCCAGTCTTACATATCTTGGATTATAATGCGCTTTTGAATACACCGGTATTCCGCTTCGCTCGCTTCGCCAGTTAAACGAATAGTCGTTCAGCAGGTTGTTTCCCGAAAGAGCAATGGAAAGGGTTTTGTCTAAAAACAGCATTCTTACAGAAGCGCTCAATTGCATCCGCTTGTAGTTATGCGTCAAATCCAGGGATGTTTGCGGCGGCACGTAAAAAAAACCAAATCCGCAGGATACTGTTTTGGATTCATTCAGATAAAA